>JBBSUS010000307.1:0-4258 GCA_038234195.1 Hyphomicrobiales bacterium
ATCTACTCCGGAAAGCGAAAGGCGCCGACGATGCGGCGCTGCCAGGCCGGCGGCAGCGGCGAGGAGACCACCGCAGCGCCCTCATAG
Source organism: Hyphomicrobiales bacterium (assembly GCA_038234195.1). Lineage (GTDB taxonomy): Bacteria > Pseudomonadota > Alphaproteobacteria > Rhizobiales > Rhizobiaceae > Aurantimonas. The sequence goes on from JBBSUS010000307.1 coordinate 88, forward strand.
GCATGGATCACGCGCCGCGTTGCGGCTTGTCCCGAAGACGCATGGGACGCCTCGTCGAGAATCCCGCAATGTGTCGCCGGGGCACGCGCGCGCCAGGCAAACAGCACGACGTCTCCCGGCTGCGCGTCCGCCACAGCAACCGGCGTCAGATGCCGCAGCGCCGCGTCGAGCAGCCGGTCCGGCCCTCCCCGCACCGACCAATCGGCCGTGTAGGCGCCCGGCTCCTCGGGCTCGTCGCCATAAAGCGTTCGCCAGACACCGCGGATCAGGCCAAGGCAATCGCAGCCGACGCCCCTGCGGCTACCCTGGTGCCGATAGGGCGTGCCGAGATAGGCGCGTGCCGCCAGCAGCACCAGTTGCCGCAGGTTCGCGCATGGGGTCTCGGCCGCCATCACGGCACCACCGGCGAGCCGTCATTGACACCGTCTCGCTTGGCGATCGACAGCGCCGCATCGCCGCCGGGCATGTGCGGAAAGCCGCGAAAATTCATCGAATTGCCGAACCGGTCGCGGCAGGTCGAAAACCGCTTGTCACAACCGATCGTCAGGCGCACCCGGTCGCCTCCCGCCGCCTCGATCTCGATCGCTTCGGCCAGGGTCAGGACGCTCGTGCCGGGCGCCCCGGCCCCGGCGCTCAGGACATCGGCGGAAAGGCCGACCCTCGCACCGTCCAGAAACACCGCCCGCCCATCGAAGAAGCGCGCAAGATCGCCTCCGAGGTCGCCGGAAACGATCAACCCGCTCGCCTCGCCGGCAACGACCGCCACCTCGATCGTGTGCGGCGCAACGCTCGCCGGAAAGCCGCAGCGTCCATCGCCGAACACCGCGTCGCAGCGCCGCCGATAGCTGCGCCCGCGCACCCTGTCGAGCTGTGCAGCGATGCCGCGCAATTCCGCCGAGAAACCGGTCTCGCCATGCTTGACCTCGCCGAGCACAGCAACGTCCATCAGCACGAAATCGTCCGGGTTCTGCCAGTCGACGACGAAGGTCTCGACCTTCGCCCCGTCGTAGCGCCCGGCCCTGATGTCGTCTGCATCGATCGAAGCCGAAGACAGCGCCCCCGCCACCTCGCGCGTCGCAGCCGCCAGGCCAAGCGCCTCCTCGGCCTCGCTGCCGGTCAGGCCGGTCGCCGCGGCAAAATGCGTCCCATCGAAAGTGAGCGCTGCGTCGTGATCGGTAAAGCCGAGCACCACCCCGTCGGTCCGCGTCAGCCGCCAGCCATGGGCAAGCGTCGTCACCGGCTGCGCCACATGCGCGGCCAGCCCCTCCGGAAGCGCTCTCATGGCCGCACCTCGATCAACGGAATGCTCGGGATGTCGCCGGCCTCGAAGGCCGCAACGTTGATCGCCAGCTGATCCATGTCGAAGCGCACCGGCACGTCGAAGGTGAAGCCCGCCGTGATCGCAGTCCCCGCCCCCGGTGCCACCGCGAAATCAACGATGCCGCGCGTCGCGTCGATGGAGATCCCGTCTTCGACAACCGCGCCGTCGACGCCCACCAGAACCGAGCCCGCGACCGGCTTTTCGATCGGCCGCAGATAGACATTCGGGCCACTGCCATAGGTCTTGACCAGCGCGAACGAAGTCTTTGTCCCGTCGCCGGTGCCGATCGATTGGTCGAGCGGGCTCGGCACTCTTCCAAAGGGGGAAGACTGCTTGTCCAGCGGATCGCGAAAACGAAAACCGGTCAGCTTGCCGCGCCGCGCCTCGAAGAAGTCGAGGACGGCCACCAGATCGGCAAATTGCTTGACGCCGGAGCCCGCATCGTAGCGCCGGGCCGCATGACGATGGCGCTGGTTGCGATGCTCGTAGCCGGTGGAGAGCCGCACGATTTCGGTCGTGCGCTCCGGTCCGCCGCTGGTTCCGAAGGCGATCCTGAGCGGGAACAATTCCTCGCTGAAGGCTTCGATGCTCATCGTTCAAAGCCCCCGCTGGCCGCGCTGGGCCGCCCGCGCCAGCATGGCCTGCACCTGCGCCTCCGACCGCTTGAAGCTCGCCGCATCCGGCGTCGTCACGTTGAAGACGATCGATGGCCCGCCACCTGTCCTGCCGCCGCCCTGGCCACCGGTCGCGACGCCCAGCGTCCCGTCGGCCCCGCGCTTCAAAGGCAGGATCGCTTCCGCCCCCGCCTCGCCCATCAGGCCGACGCGGCCGTTGCCGTTGCCACCATTCGAAAAAAAGCTCGGCGACGCGACGACCCCACCCTTGGCGAAGGGCTGCACCGACGCACCAGTGGCGCCTCCCGAAAACAACCCGCCGATCCCGGCGCCGAGCCCGCCCACCGCCTGGCCGATGACACTGCCGACGAGACTGGTCAGCGGCTTCAGCGCCGCATCGAGCGCGATGCCGGAGATCCGCGTGCCGAGCGTTTGCAGCACGCTGTCGAAAGACTTTCCGCCGCTGACCGCGCCCCTCAGCGCCGAAGCGATCGCCGCTCCGAAACTGTCGGCGCGGCGCGTCAGATCGTCGAGCGAACGCTCGAAACCGCTGGTGTCAGCGACCACCGCCACCTTCAGCGTCTGGTCTTCGTCCATCGTCACCTCCCAAAATCAACCTGGCGAAGATCGGCGCGGCAAAGATCAGCCGTGCGCCGGCGTCGGAACTGTCACGCGGTCCGGAAACCGCCGCATCAATTCGCTCAAATCCGCCCGGTCAGGCGCCGCAGCATGGCGCGGCAGGAACATCCCCAGCGCCGCCGCCAGCTCACGCGGTGTCATCGCCCAGAAGTCGCGCGGCGCCAGCCGCAACAGCCCGAGCCCCGCATGCATCGCCCCGTCCCAATCAAAACCGACATTGGCGAATCCGACATCGGCGGAACCCGCACTGGCAAAGCCCGCGTCGGCAAGTCCCGTGCTGGTAAATGCCGCGCTGGGTGCGGGCTCACCCGGCGCGGCTCTCAAGGGCGCGGCGGCGTCTCCGCCGCAGAACCCAAGGTTTGCGGGACGATACCGAACGATCCTGGCCGATGCGCTGGCGTTTCACGCGAACCCGCAGGCAGCGCCGCGGCCGCAGCCGCAGTGCCCGGTTCGCCGACATCGGGTGCGCCGAACGCCGCCGACAGCAGCGCCGCGGCAATCCCCGCAGCGCCAGCCACACCGCCGTCGATCCGCATGGATGCGACCTCGGCCTCACTCGCCTCGGCCCCACCGCCGCGCAACCCGGCCGCAAGGATCCGCATCAGGTCGCGCGCCGTCAGCCGACCGCCCGAAAACCGCGCCGCCAGCGCCGTCAGATCCTCTGCCGCGAACGCGTCTTCGAGTTCAGCCAGGGCCCCGAGCGTCAGGCAGAGCACCCGCTCGCAGCCGTCGATGATCGCGCAAACCTCGCCGCGCCGCCGGTTCGCCGCCATCGTCAGGCCGCCGCAAAGCTGAGTGCGCCGGCCGATTCCAGCGTCGCTTCGAAGGTCACCTCGCCATTGTGCTCGCCGGCATATTCCAGCGCGGTCACCTGGAACGGCCCGGTCACCGTGCCGAAATCCGGGATCACCGCCTGAAAGGCCGCGACCCCGCCCGCAAAGAACAGCGCACGCAAACTGGCGTCCGACGCCGCATCCTTGAAGATGCCCGCGCCCGAGAGCGCCGCCCGCTGGACGCCCGCCCCCCCGAGCAGTTCGCGCCACCGCCCGGCGCTTTCGGTGTCTGTGATGTCGACGGTCTCGGCATTGAAGGCGACACGCCGCGTCCGTAGCCCCGCAATCGTCGAAAAATTCCCGTCGCCGTCCTCATCGAGCCTGAGGAGGAGGTCCTTGCCCTTCTGTGCGGCCATCGTGCCGTCCTTTCGCTGATGGGTGAAACCGAGGGCCCGGCCTTTTCCGAGCCCCGCCAAAGAAAAAGGCGGCCCCGAAGGACCGCCTCAAAACTCTCAAAATTCGTGTCGCCGCTAGACGAAACCCCGCCTCAGGCGATCGGCTCCGTCACCGCTCGAAACCGCAGGATGCCGTGATAGGTCGGCGCGTCAGGCTCCTGCCGCGCCTCGGCGAACTGCAGTTGCAGATTGATCAGATGATGCCCCTCGACCGGGAGGTTGGCGTCGTGGAGTTTGGTCGAAACCTTGTCCATGATCTCATAGGTTTCGCTCTTGCCGCCGCCCTTGGCCCAGACGTGAAGCGTCAGGATGTGCTCCGAGCCGTCTTCGGTGCCGGTCGACCAGTCGACCACCGCTGTACGGCCCAGC
>JBBSUS010000308.1:0-4250 GCA_038234195.1 Hyphomicrobiales bacterium
GCCTTCAGGCCGAGCAGTTCCTCCAATTGCCTTCGGCAGACCGGACAGTGGACCCCGCGGTAGAAGAACACCACGGAAAAAGCAGCGGGCCGATCTTCGGCAAGGTCCAGCGGTTCGCCACCCAGTACCTTCAAAGCAAGGGGCGGCGCCTTGTCGCCGGGCATCGGGGTCATATGAGACATCAGGAGTTCGTCCTTCTTGCCGACCGTGACTGTCGATAAACGCCAATCGCGGCAAACACGCGATCCGTTACAGGCTCAAGCCCGAAGCCGTTCGTTTTCCGGATCGAACGGGCTCTCACCGATGACGGTCGCTTCAAAGGTCTCGCCGAGGATCCTGATCGTCAGCTTTGTGCCTTCGCCGGCATGCTCGGGCTTGACCATTGCGAGCGCCAGGCTCTTTCCCACGCGCCAGCCGAAGCCACCGTTCGTTGCCCGACCCACCAATTCGCCATTTGAATAAATCGGCTCTGATCCGCGCGCATCGGCGTCCGTGATGCCGTGGACCTCCAGCGTCGTGAACTGCCAGCGCAGCCCCTCCTCGCGCGCCCGCACCACCGCATCGCGGCCGATGAAGTCTCCCTTGTTCGGGTGAACGAATCGGTCGAGGCCGGATTCGAAGGCGTTGTATTCGATGGAGAGCTCCCGCGGGATCATGCGATAGGATTTCTCCAGTGCCATGGCGTTCATGGCGCGGATGCCGAAGGGTTTGATGCCGAATTCGGCGCCAGCCTCCATCAGCATGTCGTAGAGCGCCTCCTGCATCTCGATCGGGTGGTGCAGTTCCCAGCCGAGCTCGCCCACGAAGTTGACCCGCAACGCGTCGAGGCGAACCGCGCCGACCGAAATGCGCTGGCCGGTCAGCCAGGGAAACGCCTTGGTGGAGAGATCGGTGCGGGTCAGCTTCTGAAGGACATCGCGGGATTTCGGGCCGGCCAGCACCAGGACACCCAGGCTGCGGGTGAGTGGCGCAAAGCTCACCGAGCCGTCGCCGGGCAACGCCTTCTGCATGATATCGTGGTCGATGGCCTCAAGGCCGCCGCCGGAGACCAGATAATAGGCTTGCGCGCCGGCCTTGTAGACGGTGAACTCCGACCGAACGCCGCCTTCCTTCGTCAGGAGATGGCACAGCGCCACGCGGCCGATGGTCTTGGGGATGCGGTTGGCGAGCAGACCGTCGAGCCAGGCGGTCGCGCCCGGGCCGGAGACGAAGGCCTTGGCGAAGGGCGTCATGTCGAGGAGGCCGACGCCGGACGAAACCTGCTTCACCTCGTTGCCGACGTGCTCGAAATAGTTCGACCTGCGGAACGACCAGCGTTCGCGGATTTGCCCAGTGTGGTCGGCGGGCGGATGATTGTGCTTCATCAACACGTCGGCGCCGATGTCGAGTTCGGCTTCGGAAACCGAATAGCCGTCTGGGGCGAACCAGTTGGCGCGCTCCCATCCATAGACCGAGCCGAAGACGGCGCCGAGCGCCTTCTGCCGCTCGTAGGAGGGCGAAGTCTTCAGCGGCCGCGCGGCGGCGCGCTCCTCGTCGGGATAGTGGACGGAGAACACGTTGGCATAGGCCTCCTCGTTCTTCGCCCGCAGATAGCCCTCGCCCGCATAGGGACCGAAGCGGCGCGGGTCGACGCCGATCATGTCGACGGTCGGCTCGCCATCGACGATCCATTCGGCCAGCTGCCAGCCGGCGCCGCCGGCGGCGGTGATTCCGAAGGAGTGGCCCTCGGTCAGCCAAAAGCCCATGAGGCCCGGCGCCGGGCCGACGATGGGCGAGCCGTCCGGCGTATAGGCGATGGCGCCGTTGTAGACCTTCTTGATACCGACTTCGGCGAAGGCCGGAACCCGGGCGATCGCCGTCTCGATATGCGGCATCAGCCGATCGAGGTCTTCCTGGAAGAGCTCGTATTCGGAATTGTCGTCCGGCCCGTCGAGATAGCAACAGGGCGCGCCGATCTCGTAGGGGCCGAGCAGCAGGCCGCCATTCTCCTCGCGCATGTACCAGGACGAATCCGACTCGCGCAGGACGCCCATTTCGGGCAGGCCTTGCTTGCGACGTTCCTGGATGGCCGGATGCGGCTCGGTGACGATGTACTGGTGTTCGACCGGGATGACCGGCACGTCGAGCCCGACCATACGGCCGGTGCGACGGGCGAAATTGCCGGTAGCCGAGACGACGTGGTCGCAGAGAATTTCGCCCTGGTCGGTGACCACCGTCCACTGGCCGGTCGACAACCGCTCGATGGCCGTCACGGTCGTGTTGCGGTGAATTTTCGCGCCCATGTCGCGGGCGCCCTTCGCCAGCGCCTGGGTCAGATCAGCCGGCTGGATGTAGCCGTCCTCGGGATGGCGGATCGCACCCAGAAGATCGCCCGTCTCGCACAAGGGCCAAATCTCCTTGACCTGATCGGGCGTCAGCGTCTCCATCGGCACGCCGATCGTCTCGGCTACTCCTGCGTAGTACATGTATTCGTCCCAACGATCCTGCGTGCGGGCGAGACGGATGTTGGAGACGTTGGAGAAGCCGACATTCATGCCGGTCTGCTCCTGCAGTTCGCGGTAGAAGCGCACCGAATAGCGGTGCAACTGTCCGACCGAATAGCTCATGTTGAAAAGCGGCAGCAGACCCGCAGCGTGCCAGGTGGAACCGGAGGTCAGCTCCTTGCGCTCGATCAGGACGCTGTCGGTCCAGCCCTTTCGGGCCAGATGATAGAGGGTCGACACCCCGACGACCCCGCCGCCGATGACCACTGCCCGCGCCCGATCCTGCATCGCCCCATCCTTTGCCGTCCGGCGCTTTGGACGCCGCTGATCGAGGGCACTCTAATCAAGCGGACTTATCGTATTTCGCCTCTTTGCGACATCGGATGGTGCAGATGGACCGCGAACGAACGATCCCTGACGACGGGGTCATCCGAGGATCGCCTCTTCGATCGTGAGAATTGCAATGAAACCTATCGCGCGGAGGCTTCCAGCGCCCGCAAGCGCGCCGGCGTCAGCGAGAAGCGCGGCTTCCAGCCTTCCAGCAGCACCGCCGCAAAGGCGACGATGAACATGAAATACACCCGGTCGTCGGGAAGCGGAAACGAGACGAACTTGCCACCGAGGCACAGAACGATGGCCACGAGCATCATCGTGCCGCGGCGACCGGGCGAACGGCCGTTGAGTGCCAGCAGCGCCCAGCCAGCGATCAGCGCCATCATGACCATCGGCCAATTGTTGAACGTCAGCGAGACCTTGATGCCGCGCACGATCCCGTGGAGGTAGTCGACGACACTTAAGGCCGGATCAAAGCCGGTCATGTCGTTCTGCAACGCGACGTTCGAGAAGTAGTAGTGCGGCCACCAGCCAGGATGGTTCGCGAAATGGGTGATCGGCCCGTAGGCGAAGAGAGCGAGGGCGAAGGCCAGGAGCATCGGCAGGCGCGCATAGCCAAAGGCGAGCGCGGCGAGCAGCAGGGCGAAGATGAAGACGATGCCGTCCGGCCGCACAAGATACATGGCGAAGAGAAACGGCACAGAGATCCAGGGCTTATCCTTGACGATCAGATAAACCGCCGCGATGCCGAAGACCGCCATGAACAGGTCTGGCGTCGCCATCAGGCCGATGTCGAAATAGCCGGCGAGCATCATGATCGGCGTCATGAGAAACGCGCCCTCCATGAAGTCATGGCGCACCATCCAGTAGATCATCAGCATGCCGACGGCGAAGGCCGAAAAGGAGCTGATGATGACCGTCGCGGTGACAGGGTCCACGATGTGGTCCAGGACACGGATCGCTTCCATGTAGCCGATCTTCACCCGGTACATCGTCAACTGCGAGAAGAAGTCGTGCGGGCTGCGCCACTGGTCGGCATTGTAGGGGTTGCTCTCGGTCAGATGGTACCACTCAGCCGGAGTAGCGCGCTCCTTGATACCCTCCCAGGATTGGCGATGCAGTTCGACCGGATCGGAGACGCGATCTTCCAGGGACACGGCGATATAGGGGGCCATGTCCCAATTGAGGTCGGGCTTGACCGCCGCAAAGAGGGTCGTCGCCAGAACGACGAAGCCGAAAAGTGCGATGGCGAGACGGCCCATCAGCTTGGGCGTCGCAAGGACGGCCAGCTTCAGTCCGATCTCGCGAAACGACCGCGAGTCGACCGGGTTTGCTATGTGGTTCACCAGGCTCATCTCTTTTCCTCGAACGCCGGGTTGATCCGGTGGCATCCGCGACGATCGGGCGGAAGAACGATCGCTGATCCGTCCGCCC
>JBBSUS010000309.1:0-4232 GCA_038234195.1 Hyphomicrobiales bacterium
CGGCCAGACGCTGTTCGCCGATCAGGTGGATGCGCTGCGCTATCCGGCGTCGCTCACCAAGATGATGACGCTCTATCTGCTGTTCGAGACGATCCAGAGCGGCAAGCTCTCGCTCGACGATACATTCTCGGTGAGCGAGAACGCCGCGTCGAAGCCGCCCTCCAAGCTTGGCGTCAAGCCCGGCGATCGGCTTCCCGTGCGCGTCGCGATTGAGGCCCTGGCGGTGAAGTCGGCCAACGACGTCGCAACCGTCGTCGCCGAAAATCTTGCCGGCTCGGAGGCCGGCTTCGCCAATGCCATGAACGCCAAGGCGCTGGCGCTGGGTATGCGCCACACGCGGTTTGTCACGCCCTCGGGCCTGCCCGATCCGCGTCACGTCTCGACTGCGCGGGACCTCGGGACGCTCGCCCGCGCGCTGTTCTCGCGCTTTCCACAGTACCGCAACGTCTACAAGATGACGGAGTACGACTATAACGGCCGCACCTACCACGCCACCAACCATCTCCTGGGCAAGGTGCCGGGCGTCGACGGGCTGAAGACCGGCTATATCAACGATTCCGGCTCCAACCTCGCCGCCACCGCGATGCGCAATGGTCGCCGCATCATCGTCATCGTGCTTGGTGGCCGCACCGCCCGCGAACGCGATGCGAAGGTGACGGCGCTGATCGATCAGTATCTCGGCCCCGCGCCGGTCACGATGAGTTTTTCAGGCGTGCCGGGCGTGGTTTATGGCAATGGCGACGAGTGAGGCGCCGTTCCACTCCCCATAGCGGAGAGGGTGGATGCGAGCGTCAGCGAGCAGACGGGTGAGGGCGCTTGGCGCGATGACAGAAGTTCGGCGCGACCTCGTCGCTTCACCTCGATCGTTGGCGCCAGCCCCCTCATCGCCTTGCTGCGCAATGCACTTCTCCCCAAGGGGCGAAGAATGGCGCATGGCTTCGAGGCTCTTGCCTATCGAGATCCCATCGCGCTTTGCCTCATCGGGCCTCATCTTCCAAAGCACGTTCCGCGATCCGATTGTACCGCTCGACGAACCGTCTGTCGTTCCAGTCCTTCCACCACCAGACCCAGCGGCCTTCCAGCGACACGCCCCATTTGTCGGCCACGGCGCGGCCGTCGGCCGTTGACAGAAGCGTCAGCCAATCACGCTGCGGCTTATAGGCCTCAAGGGGATCACCGCTAAAGACGCGGCGCAGGTTTTCGGCCAGCACCGGACCCTCGCGTACGGCAAAGACGCCGGCCTTGGGGCGCGGGTCGGGTAGGGATGCGATGTCTCCGGCGGCGAAGATGTCCGGATGCGAACGAGAGCAAAGGGTTGCGTCGACGGTGACGAAGCCGCGCGCGTCCAGCGCCAAGCCAGTTTTGCGGAGCCAGGGCGCCGCGGCGCTTTCGGTTGCCCAAAGCACGGTGTCCGCGGCGATGCTCCGTCCGTCGCTGGCGCGCACGTGGCCGTCCGCGTAGCAGGCAACATCGAAGCCGGTCACGAGGTCGATTCCCTTGTCGCCGAGCGTTTTCGACAGCCGGCGCTGCGAACTGGCGGACCGCTCCGGCAGGATCGTTTTGGCCCGGCCGATGAGCGTGATCCCGACTTCTGGCGAAGGCATCGTCGAATTGCGACGCAGGCGTCTGTCGAGGGCGAAGGCGAGCTCGACACCCGCCGGGCCGGTGCCGACGACGACGATACGGAAGGGGGGGACCGGTGGCGCCCCGTGCGCGACGAGCCCGTCGAGCTGACCAACGAAATCGCCGATCGGCTTGACCGGAATGCCGAGCGACGAAGCCGAGCGGTTCGGTGTGGAACCGATATCGAGCGACAGGATGTCATACGGGACATTTGGACCGTTCGCCCGCATGACCTGACGTCTCTCCGGAGCCAGGCCCGTTGCTTCGTCGACGATCAGTTCGGCGCCGGCGTGACGAGCAAGGCCCGCCGCGTCGATGTGGATTTCGTCATAGGCATATTGTCCCGAGACGAAGCCGGGCAGCATGCCAGAATAAGGAGTGTGCAGGGAGCGGGTGAGCAGCAACAGTTCGACACCAGGCACCGGCCGTTCGCCGAAAACCTTGAGCACCTCGACATGGGAGTGCCCGGCGCCAACCAGCACGAGACGCCGGGGCTTTGCAACTTGGGTGACGGACACGGACGGGAAGGTGGGCACGGCGCTCGAAGGGTTCTGGACGACCGCCTCTTTGGTGGAGGCTTCATCCGACATAGGCGCTGCCGGGGCGGATGAAAGGAGCGTGGCCACCGGTGACGCATTGGCACCGCCCTTCGTCATGACGGCCGGTTCGTCCTTTGCTGCTCCATGGTCGCTTTTGGCTCGGCAAGGCAACGCACGCCGTCTTGATCATGTCCGCAAACCGAGGCATGACGGGCGCGACGTGCAGGCCGCACCGGCGAACCATCCCCGTCCCGCTCAGAAGGACCCCGATCCATGTCCGAATCCAGCTATTTCGAGCGTTCCGCGCCGATCGCCTTTGCCGGCGAAACCAGCCGCGATCCGCTGGCGTTCCGCTTCTACGACAAGGACCGGACGGTCGCTGGCAAGCGCATGGAGGATCATCTGCGGTTTGCCGCCTGCTACTGGCACTCCTTCACCTGGCCCGGCGGCGATCCGTTCGGCGGCGAAACCTTCCTGCGGCCGTGGATGCACGGTGCCGATCCGCTGACGCTGGCGAAGCAGAAGGCCGATGTCGCCTTCGACATGTTCCACCTCCTAGACGTGCCGTTCTTCACCTTTCACGACGTCGACGTCGCGCCGGAAGGCGCATCACTCCAGGAGTCGAACGACAATCTGAAGGCCATCGTCGACATCTTCGAGACGAAGATGGAGAGCGCGAAGGTGAAGCTCCTGTGGGGCACGGCGAACCTGTTCTCCAACCGTCGCTACATGGCGGGTGCGGCCACCAATCCCGACCCGGACATCTTTGCCTACGCCGTCGGCCAGGTGAAGGCGGCGCTCGATGCGACGCACCGGCTGAACGGCGAGAACTACGTCTGCTGGGGTGGGCGCGAGGGCTACGAGACGCTGCTCAACACCGACATGAAGCACGAACTCGACCAGCTCGGCCGCTTCTTCTCGATGCTTGTCGACTACAAGCACAAGATCGGTTTCAAAGGCCCGATCCTGATCGAGCCGAAGCCGAAGGAGCCGACCAAGCATCAGTATGATTTCGATGCCGCGGCGTGCTTCGCCTTCCTGCAGAAATACGACCTCGTCGGCGAGGTGAAGCTGAATCTCGAACAGAACCACGCCATCCTGGCCGGCCATTCCTTCGACCACGAAGTCAGATACGCCTATGCCAACGACATCTTCGGCTCGCTCGACGTCAATCGCGGCGACGATCTGCTCGGCTGGGACACCGACCAGTTCGCGATGAATGTCGGCGAGATGGCGCTGGTGCTGCACGAGATGCTGCAGCATGGCGGTTTCACCACGGGCGGGCTCAACTTCGACGCCAAGATTCGTCGCCAGTCGATCGCGCCGGACGATCTGCTGATGGCGCATGTCGCCTCGATGGACACCTGTGCGCGGGCGCTGATCGCCGCCGAGGCAATGCTCACCGACAAGGCGCTGACCGGGCCGATGGCCAAGCGCTATGCCGGCTGGGAGGGTGCCGAGGGGCAGGCCATGCTGTCGGGCAAGAGGGATTTCGAAACGGTGGCGCAGCGGGCGCTGTCGCTCGACCCGCAGCCGGTTTCCGGTCGCCAGGAGATGCTGGAAGGCATCGTCAACCGCTACGTCTGAGCGGGCCATGATCTTCACCGACGGGTCCTGCGTCGGAGAACCCGATCGGCGGACCGGGCATCGCGCCGGCGGCTGGGCCGCCGTGATCGTTGAAGGCGGTGCGTTAGGCGATGCCGGCAGACAGATGGTGCTTGCTGGCGGCGTGAGACAGACGACCAACAACCGGATGGAACTCACCGCGGCGATCGAAGCGCTTCGGGCGGTGACGGCCGGTTCCGTTACCGTCGTCAGCGACAGCCGCTACCTCGTCGACGGGGCGGCGCGCCTGGCTTCACTCAAGTCGCGCGGTTGGAAGACGCCGGCCGGTCGCCGCGTCCCGAACCGCGACCTGTGGCAGGCGCTGGACGCGCTCTCGGTCGAATGCGCGATCGAATGGCGCTGGGCGAAGGGCCATTCGGGCTTGCCCGAAAGCGACCTGGCCGATCGTCTTGCGCGGCAGGAGGCCGAGCGCGAAAGGGCGCTCGACCTTTAACGCGAGGCCGC
>JBBSUS010000310.1:0-4215 GCA_038234195.1 Hyphomicrobiales bacterium
GCTCGAGCCAGCGCCTGGGCGGTCGGCTCGTCGGCTGGTTGCGACAGGTCGAGACCATCGATGAGCCGCAGGTAATCACCGGCCATCTCGGCCCGTGACGGCAGGCGGGCGCGCTCGATGGCCTCGGCTGAGAAGGTGGCGAAATCCTTGTCCAGGAGCGGCAGGTCGAGCAGCCATTCGCCAGGGTAATCGACGATATCGATTGACAGGCGTCCGGCCGAGAACATGCGCGACCAGCCCGACGCGGATTCAAAGTCGATGGTGAGGCGCAGTTCGGAGATCGCCCGCGTCGAGGACGGCCAGGCACGCTCTTCCAGCACGGTGCGGATGTGGTCCTCATATTGGAACCGCGGCACCGCATCGTCGGGCTGTTCTTCCAGAAAGGTCCGCAGAATCCGGCCATTCGCCTGCGCCTCGAAGAGCGGCAACCGGCCGCCATGCAGCAAATTGTGGACGAGGGAGGTGATGAAGACCGTTTTGCCGGCCCGCGACAGTCCCGTGACCCCGAGGCGGAGCGTCGGGTGGAAAAGGCCGGTGGTGCGGTCGGCGAAATTGTCGAAGGCGAGCCGGGCCTCGTCGGCAAGGGAGGTCATGGGAAGAAAGGGCGTCCTTCGATCGTGATGCGGCTGTCGTGTCCGCTTCTGACCGGACGGATATAGGAGGGCAGCGCTTCAGGCGTTAGGCCCACGGCGTGAAAGTGGAGGGTTTGTCGGCGCAAGGTCGAGCTACGGAAACCGGGCAACGGCCACGGCCGCTCCGATCGCGGATCGCGGATCTAGAGCTCGGCCGGATCGACGAGCCGGCCCAGATGGCCGCTGCCGGGTCCGATCCTTGCAGCTGCGCAATCGAAATCGAGGATCGCCAAACCACAGGTGGGAAAGCCGGCGCGCAGGGCGGCCATCGCAAGTTCCTCTGCCGATCCGGCGAGCGACAGGGCGAAGGTCTCGATCATCGGGTTGTGCCCGACCATCAGGATCGATTCGCCGCCCTGAGCCAGCACCTCGTAATAGGCGTCGGTTTCCAGTGCGTAGAGGTCGTCCGAGGATTCGATCGTATCGCCGGCGGGGCGGTTCCCCCAGACGATATCAAGGGTCGCCGACGCGCGTGTCGCGGTCGAGCAGACGATGCGATCGAAGTGCAGATCCTGGCTCGCGATGAAACCGGCAAGGCGCCGTGCCTCATGATCTCCGCGTGAATCAAGACCACGCTCGTGATCGCGCTGGCCCGGCAGTGCCCAGGATGAATGGGCATGGCGTAGAAGGAACAAACGGGTGGTCGGCTCGGGCGGCATGGCGACGGACTATGCCGATAATTGCTGGCGCGGCAATCGTTTCCTCCACCCGGCGACGCGGGCCCATACCGTCGGGAATCAGAGCCGGAACGCAACCGACTTGCGATCTCCACGCGTCGAAATTGCATGAACTCGCGCTGCCTCACGAAGTGGCAGCTAGGTGGCCGACATCGTTGCAGCAGCGGAAATGTGATTGAAAACCGAGCCTTAGAAAAACGTTCACATTGCAGAGGTATCGGTTTCCCGCGCTTGTTCGGTCGATAGACCGCGGCTATAAGCCGATCGCGGAAACGGAGCTGCTTGATGAGCCAGACACTCAATATCGATGCGACTTTGTCCGAAGACGGGCAGTTCATGAATGAGCGGCAGAAGGACTATTTTCGCAAGAAGCTGCTCGCCTGGAAAGCCGAAATCCTGCGCGAATCGCGCGAGACCTTGGCGTTGTTGGCCAACGACAACAATTCCAATCAGGCCGACGCGGCCGATCGGGCCTCGTCCGAAACCGACCGGGCCATCGAGCTCAGGGCTCGCGATCGCCAGCGCAAGTTGATCTCAAAGATCGACGCCGCGCTGGAGCGGATCGAGGATGGATCCTACGGCTATTGCGAGGAGACCGGCGAGCCGATCAGCCTCAAGCGTCTCGATGCCCGGCCGATCGCTACGCTGTCCCTGGAGGCGCAGGAGGCCCACGAGCGGCGCGAAAAGGTCTATCGCGACGATTGATCGCCGTTCGGCGCTCCCGACGCCGATCGTCAGAGTTTCAAGATTGCAGCGGACTTGAGTGTTCCGCCGAGCGGGGCGGCAGCGCGAGCGGGCCGCCCTTTTTTTGTCCGCATGTGCGGAAGCCGGCGAATTGGCGATGCTTCCACGCCGATCGCGGTGTTCAGCGGTCGCGAGTTTCCGGTTCGTCGAAGGAAAATTCACCGAGCAGGCGTTCCATCTCTTCCTCCAGTGACGGCTTCGGCCGCGATGTTTCTGCAGTCTGCACCCGGGCGCTCCGCAGTCTCGTCGCATAGGACGAGGCTGCCGTGTCTGCATCCAACTTGTCGCTTGGCGGCCCCTTGCTCGATATAACCGACTCGCCCCCGGCCTGAGGCATCCGGTCGATTTCGACGGTTGGAGCCTCCTCCGTAAAGGTCTTCTGACTCGGCATCGAAGGCCGCGCGTCGGACGCCAACGGGGCGCCTAGCTTGCGTGCGGCGTCGACCGAGACGGTGGGTGCGGCGCCAAGCCGGCTCGTTTCCACCAACTCGACGCGCGGCACTTCTTCGGCCTCACCGGTCCTGCCAAGCGAAACGGTCGGAGCCGGCTGCAGCTCCGCATTGCGCTCGGTTTCGGACTTCGGCGTATCAACGTTGGTCGAGGGCTCCTGCATGGGCTGGGGTTTCGGGGGCGAAGGCTCGGCACCGGCCTCGGCCACATCTGCTTCGGCGGACCAGTTCGACGTCGACGCGGTGACCCGGTCCGAGCTCTCCGCTTCAGTGTGCATGGCGGAATCCGTAACGGAATCCGGGACGGACGTGCCGGCCTGTGGTGCCTTTGACGGAGCGGATGGCGACAGGCGATCGTCCGGCGTTTCCGGGGCGCTTGCGGCGGCAGGCCATGGATTCTCGCGCCCTTCGTGTTCACCCTGATTACCCGAAATGTCGGACTGCAAACCTTGTGAAGGCCTCAGAGGCTCGACGTTCTCACCGGTGTGGTCGAAGCCGGAGCGCAGTTCGGCCGACAGGAAATCTTCCAGATCGCCATCCTCGATCCCATCGCTGGCTGCGTCAGGCGAAAGCGATTGTTCCGTCGCAACGGGCCTCTGTGCCGTTTCCTCCACCGCGGGAGGTCCGGCGCGCGATCGATCCGCCAGCGCGGCCGAATCTGCCGTTGCGCCAGATGGTGAATGCGACGAAGACGCAGGCGCATCGCCCTCAGTCTCACCCTGCTCCCTTTCCGGAATTTTCGTTGCCGTCGGAGCCTCCGCTGCGCTTTCGAGGGTCGGGGTGGGCGCCGGCTTTGAATCGCCGACCGACGGAGAACGCGAGGGCGAGGCCGAAGCGGGGGCTCGACCTGCAGCCCCGAGTTGCTGAGGCGCCTTGCGGTTCTGGATCGCCGTGGCGAAGCTCTTCACCGAGAGCGGCATCCGCGGAGCATTGGCTTCGACGTTCTCACTCACGCCATCGGCGGGCGGGCTTTCGTCTCCGCCGCCGCTCGCTGCCGGTGCACCGGAATCTCCATTGCGCCCCGTCCGCGCACTCGTGCGCTCGCTTGCGGCAGCGGAAACGGCGGCCAGTCGCGCTTCGCCGAGGGCGCTTGCCGTCGGTAGCGTCGAGAATGCTCGCCGATCGCCGCCCTCTGTCGGAATCAGGGACGCGTCCGTGCCCAGTGTGTCCTCGGCCTGCGCAAGGTCGGTCATCTGGTCGGCTCTTGCGCTTGCCGGCGACTGTGACGTGATGCGTTCAGGTGATGCCTGCGAAGACGATCGGCTCGACCGGTCCAACGAGACGGGCGGCGCGCTTCCAGCAGACCTGACTCCCAGAGCGGCGGACGCCGGAACCGGAGGCGTCGATGACACGACGTCATCGGACGGTGTTGGTAGTGTGGGTGTGGCGAGCGAGCGCGGTGCGCCGACCCTGGAGGTCGCTTCCTCCTTCGACGGATCGAAGACTTGCTCCGACCGCGATCGCACCAGCCCTGGCATTGCCGCGGCAAGGGCTGCGGTCGCGTTCCCGATCGGATTGGACAAGCGCGTCACCAACCGATCGCCAGACGGCCTCGACGGCTCGATTGTCGCTTCTTCTTCGACATCTTTTGTGGGGGACGGTGTCACAATCGGCGGATCTCGCCGATCCGTCGCGCCCGCGCGTTGCGGGGCCTGGCGCAATTCCGTAGCCTTTGGCTGGGTGGGAGCTTGGGGCGGGGCATGGGAAGGGGAA
>JBBSUS010000311.1:0-4214 GCA_038234195.1 Hyphomicrobiales bacterium
ATGGTCTCCGCGGTGAAAGGACTCACGCGATAAACCCCGTTTCCGAGCGGGAGATCCGCGACCTCCCGTACCAGGGTTCCGGACAGGGAGAAAAGGGAGACCTGCACGCGTTGAGCGCGCGCAGGTCTCGTCTCCAGAGGAAAGACTGGTCCGCTTCGAAACCGGGTTCGGCCCGAAGCTTACTCGGCCGGTTGCGTCGCCACCTGGAACTTCGGGATTTCACCACCGCGAAGTTTCGCGAGATACGTCTTCATCTCCCGCTTCACGATCGGCGCCAGGAAATAGAGGCCGATGATGTTGAAGATGCCCATGGCGAACAGCGAGGCATCGGAAAAGTCCAGCACCGCGCCGAGACTGACCGCAGCGCCGAGCACGACGAAGAGGCAGAACAGCACCTTGTAGATCGTCTCGGACATTTTGTTGTCACCGAAGAGGAAGACCCATGCCTTCAGCCCGTAATACGACCAGGAGATCATCGTCGAGAACGCGAAGAGGATGACCGCCAGTGCCAGCACGTAAGGGAACCACGGGAACGCACTGCCGAACGCCGCCGAGGTCAGTTCCACGCCGCTCAGGCCACCGGCTGTCTGGATTTGGCCCAGGTCGGCGTTCCAGATGTAAAGTCCGGTCTGCGGATCCTGGTTCAGGACGCCGGAGATGACGATAACGAGGGCCGTCGCCGTGCAGACGACGACGGTATCGATGAACGGCTCGAGCATCGAAACGAAGCCTTCCGTCACCGGATGCTTGGTCTGCACGGCAGAATGCGCGATGGCCGCCGAGCCGATTCCGGCCTCGTTGGAGAACGTGGCACGCCTCAACCCCTGGATCATCGCCCCGACGAAACCGCCCGCGACCCCCATGCCGGTGAAGGCTCCCTGGAATATCTCGACGAAAGCGGCGCCGATCTGCTGATAGTTCACCGCTATGACGATGAGCGAGGCAGTGAGGTAGAGAATGCCCATGAAGGGCACGAGGATTTCGGTCACTTTGGCGATCGACTTGATGCCGCCGACGATCACGGCAAACACCACGACCGCCATGACGACGCCGGTGATCCAGCCCCGACCGGCCAGGAAGCTGTCGGCGCCGCCGGTGATGACCACGAGCTGCGAATGAGCCTGATTGGCCTGGAACATGTTGCCGCCGCCCCACGAGGCGAGGACACAGAAAATCGCGAAGCAGACCGCCAGAAACTTGCCGAGTTTGGTGTAGCCGATCTCGGCCATGCCCTTGCGCAGATAGTGCATCGGACCGCCTGAAACGCGCCCGTCCGGATATTCCTCGCGGTATTTCACACCAAGGGTGCATTCGGTGAATTTCGAGGCCATGCCGAGAAGCCCGGCGAGGATCATCCAGAAGGTCGCGCCGGGGCCACCGACCCCTACGGCAACCGCGACGCCTGCGATGTTGCCAAGGCCGACAGTGCCTGAAACGGCGGTTGCCAGGGCCTGGAAGTGGGTGACCTCACCCGCCGCATCCGGCGAGGTGTAGCGGCCGCGAACGAGTTCGATCGCGTGGCCGACGAACCGGAACTGCGGAAAACCGAAATAGACGCTGAAAATTGTCGCGCCGGTAATCAGCCACAGGACGATCCAGGGCAGGTCTGTCCCCGGAAAAGGCGCGAAGATCAGACTGACAAATGGGCCGGTCACCGGGCCGACGATGCCATTGACGATCGCGTCGATGGAAGAGGTGTTTGCCGCATCCTGTGCCAAGGCGGGGCCAGCGAGAAACACGGCCAAGACGAGACTGAGCCAGACTGCAAGACGACGGCGCATAATGGTTCTCTCCGAATGGCCACTTCTTTTTGGGCTGATCACCGCGACGTCCGCGGGAGCATCTGGCGTGGTGCGCCCTGCGGCGCTCACGGAACGATCACCGTCGGGATCGTCGCGCCTTGGGCCAGACCCAGGGTGACGCTGCCGAAGATGCGGTTTTGAACCGACGTCTTGCTCGATCGCCCGACGAAGATCATCGCCGCCTTCTTTTCTTCCGCGACCTTGAGGATCAGCTCCGTCGGCGAACCGAAGAGGATCCTGCAATCGACGATGATGCCCTGGGCCGCGATCTCCTTGACCAGCGGGTCGAGGAGATGGGTCTTGGCCCGATCGAGTTCCTGGCGCCGGCGCATCTTGCGCTCGTCAAGTTCTTCGGGTGTCAGGAAGCTGTAGGGTGACCACAAGAGGACATGGACGAGATGCAGTTTCGCCCCGCTGGCCTTGGCTCGAACCACGCCGTAATCGACAACGGATCGATCGAAACCATCATAAGCGACGACGAAAACTTCATCTGCCATACGCCGGACGTCCTTTCGCTCGCGAACCGTCCGGACTACTCCGTCGACCCATCACAATTACAAAACTGTAACATCAATTTTGTGAATGACAACGTCTGCGGGTAAATCGTGGACGCAGCGCACGCCTCCACAATTTTCCGTGGGACAAAAGCGGATCGACAATTTGACGAAATCGGCCTCGCGCAGGGCAGATTGTCTCCGGCAGCGTGAGCAGAGCGCGCGCTCGCCTGCTCGCGCCACGCTATTGCGAGGCCGCCAGACGATTTTGAGGCATAGGCGCCTTTGCGTAGATCGGTAAATTGTAAGGTGGCCCGACGCGGACGCACAAAAAAGCGGGCCCGTTTCCGGACCCGCTCTGCTGAAATCAATCGAAAGACGACTGCCTGAAGATCGAGATCAGCGTGCCACGTCGCGAACGGCCGAGCCTGTGGCGTCGACGGTGTTGCCGACGTCGCGACCGACACCGCGAACGGTGTTCGCGCAGGCCGAAAGCATGAGTGCGCCAGCGAGAAGAGTTGTAATGACTGCGATACGTTGGGTCATGCTTCCGTCTCCGATTGGGAATGTGACCGAAAAACGATAGTCTCGTTCGCAAGTTCCCTGCGCGGATAAAATTTCTAAGCGGGACTTGCATCCGAAGGTGTTCGGCGAGGCGCGCGCATCCGCCGCAAGAGGTGCCTTGGCGCAACGCCGAGACGTGGAGCGACTCCATCACGGCTGTCGACCTGCCGTCTGCTGGGAAAGTTGCCCAAGTCACACCGCACCGATCAGGCCGGAGAATTCGAGCGAGGAAGGACGGACGCCGAATCCATGACCATGGTTCCGTGTCCGACCGCCGCGCTTCATTCTCGTCAGGCCGACGCCCGAATATTGCTGGCCCGCACCGGCGTCCAGGACGCGCGCCAGGGATGGAAACGGACGCTTAAGTCCCGGTGGATTATGATGGTGCTCTGGTGTAGTGCCGGACTGGTGCGGGCATTAGGATCGGGTCATCGTGGTTTCGCCTTGAAGCATCCCTAGACCGCACGGGCTGTCGTCGATCAGGTCGTCACTTCCGGTCCGGTGCTGCAATGCCAGTCGAGCAGAACCATCTCGGTCCAAGGGATGGTTTCAATGGAATTTCTTCTAATGAGCGCCCGACTCGTCGCGCCACGCTCAAGAGCATCGAACGTGTCACCTGCCGCCTTCTCGAACATGCGCAAGTCGCTCAAGCGCCGCAGCGGAAACCGGCAGCGCCGCATTTCGGCGATATTGCGTGGCTTTTCGCATGGCAACAGGCCAAGCCCGACCATCGGCGAAATGTCGCTGGCGTTCGATACCAGGGCCTTCGGTGCCTTCTTCATCCTGTTCGGCGGCCTCAACCTCATCCCGCTGCCTCCGGGTGCATCGCTGTTCTTCGGCCTACCCCTCATCCTCTTCACCGTCCAACTCGCAGTGGGTCGTCATCGCCTCTGGCTGCCGGAGCGCGTCAGGCATATCCGCATCAGCCCGGAGCGGCTGGCGAAGGTGGTGGCGAAGATCGGGCCGGGGCTTCGTCGCGTTGAGCGACTGGCGCGTCATCGCTACTGGCCGGAGCCCGAATGGGTTGTGCTGTCGGCGACCGGCTGGTTCTGTTTCGTCATGGCGGTAATCGTGGCAATCCCCTTCCCGCTCACCAACATGTTTCCCGGTGTAGCCATCGCTCTTGCCGGAATTGCCATCTCCGCGCGCGACGGGCTCTGGCTGGCGGCGGCGGTGCTTCTCGGGCTGGCGGCGACGGCCTTTCTTGCGGGGGTTTACGGCATGGCGGTGTTGGCGCTCCTGCAGATCGTGTGAGACGGGTCGGAGCGTGCATTTCGCACTTGCGAAATAAAACGCATCGCCGAAGCGACCATTTGCGCTTACGGTCGTTATGCTTCTGCACAAACGAAAGGCC
>JBBSUS010000312.1:0-4208 GCA_038234195.1 Hyphomicrobiales bacterium
CGAAGAACACGGCAATGAGTCGGGTCTGGCCGGCAAAGGATGCCAGCGCCTCGATCACCGCAAGGCGTGCTTCGCGCGACGCCGGAAACAGTCCGATCTTGACATAGTCGGCCGCGAGCCGTGCCTCCACCGCCCGTCGGACCGCGACGGACTCCATCGGCAGATCGCCTGCAACGGCCGAGATTTCACGCCGGCCGGCGACGCGTTCGATCGTTGCATGCAGAACCTCGGGCGAAACCGCGCCGAGCGCGCCCTTCGCAGGATCCTTCAGATCGACGAGATCGGCGCCGCCGGCGATTACCGTCTCGGCCTCGTCCGGCCCGGTGACGCTCGCCAGGAATTTGATCAACGGGCGGCCTCGAACTGCTTCTTCAGGGTGTTCTTCCAGAGATAGGCGATGCCGCGCTGCCAGCTCTCATCGGTGTTGGAACGAATATCGGTCGAACCGCGAGCGATCGGCTTGCCGGTTTTGACGTCGGTCGCATAGGCATTGATGTTGAGGATGAGGTTCGACACCTTTTGCACAGTGCCGGTGACAGCGATGTCGGCGCCGAGCGTCTTCGCCATGGTGACGGCGCAGCCGCCACAATTCTGCAGGTTCTGGCTGCTGGCCTTTTTCTCGACGGGGGCGGTGTCGACGATCGTATAGCCCGGCAGATCCTTCAGATCGTTGCGAAGCGTCGGCGCGAGCGTTTGAAGCCGCGCCTGCTCGCCGGCATTCTTGCCCATCATCGAGCCTTCGAGGCTGGAATCGATCAGCTCGAAATCGAACACGGCGACCGATTTGTCGGCGGCCCGCGACGGGACGGCGGTGGCAAACGCTCCCACGATCAGGCCGACGGCGAAGAGGACAACGGGAAAAAGTCTCGCTTGTCTTCTCTGTCCTCGTCCGCGACACATTGGAATCTCGGTCATCAGATGTCCTCCTTGGCACGGCGCCCACCGTCTGTACGGCGATCTAAGGCGAAGGGACGCGCAAGGCAAAAACCGAATTCGGGAGAGCGAACCGACCGCACGGGTTCGCTCGACATGATGCGGCGCGAAGGCCGGCTCTCCATTGGCCATCCGGCGCCGCGGCACGGGAGGTGACGAGTGTCCCAGCGAACAGATCACAAGCAATTCGCTTCGGCGCGGCCGATGGCGGCGGCAGGCTCTGCGGCATTGCCCGGCCGAGAGTTCCGCACACCGATCCGCGCGGCGCTTCGCTCGCTCTGCCTCGGCGTCGCAGCCCTTGCGCTTTCGGCAGTGCCCGTCCTCGCACAGGATGCCGCCAAGCCCGCAGCGCCCGCAGCCGCACCGGCCCCTGCCGCAGCGGCCAAGATCGAGACCGTCAAGATCGGCTTTCTGCGCACCTACGAGCGGACGCTGGCGCTTTCGGCGCTGGACATTCCTCCCCAGGATATCGGTCTGGCCGGCGCGAACGTTGCAATCGCCGACAACAACACCACCGGCCGTTTCATGGGCCAGGAGTTCACCCTGGACGTCGCGACACTCGCACCCGGCGACGACGTGCCGGCGGCGGCGCAGAAGATGCTGGACGACGGCGTCCACTACATCGTCACCGACCTTTCGCCGGACGACACGCTGAAGGTCGCCGATCTGGCCAAGGCGAAGAACGCCATCATCCTCAATGCGGGCGCCA
Source organism: Hyphomicrobiales bacterium (assembly GCA_038234195.1). Classification (GTDB taxonomy): domain Bacteria; phylum Pseudomonadota; class Alphaproteobacteria; order Rhizobiales; family Rhizobiaceae; genus Aurantimonas. The sequence continues at coordinate 1,643 of JBBSUS010000312.1, forward strand.
CCGACGACCGACTGCGCAATGCAGACTGCCGGTCCAACATGCTGCACACCGCACCGTCGCGCTCGATGCTGACGGATGGGCTGGCGCAGTACCTGATGTGGAAGCAATGGCCGAACTGGGCGCTGATCGAGGGCAGCCACGACAAGGACAAGCTGTTCGCCGCTGCGCTGAAGAATTCGGCCAAGAAGTTCGGCGGAAAGATTCTCGCCGAGAAGGTGTTCGAGGACAAGGGCAGCGCCCGCGCTACCGATTCCGGCCAAGCGCTGGTCCAGCGGCAGATTCCGACCTTCCTGCAGGACCTGCCGGACTACGAAGTGCTGCTGGTCGCCGACGAGAGCGAGGTTTTCGGAACCTACATTCCCTGGCGCACATGGATTCCACGCCCGGTGGCGGGCACCGCCGGCCTGACCGCCGGATCCTGGCACCCCTCCAGCGAGCAGTGGGGCGGGGAGCAGATGCAGACGCGCTTCCTGAAGGAGGCCGGCCGCCGCATGCAGTCGAAGGACATGCAGGTCTGGACCGCCGTGCGCGTCGTCGGCGAGGCGGCGGTGCGCACCCACTCCGCCGATCCGGCGACGATCGACGCCTACATCAAGGGCCCGGACTTCACCGTCGCCGCCTTCAAGGGGCAGCGCCTGACCTTCCGCGACTGGGACTGGCAGTTGCGCCAGCCGGTCATCCTGGCGACGGCAGACTCTGTGGTCAGCACGTCCCCCCAGGAGGGTTATCTGCACCAGGTCTCCGAACTCGACACACTCGGCACCGACCGGCCGGAAACCATGTGCAAGTTCGAAAAATAGGCGTCCGACGCCCGGACCGCGGTGAGCGCACGGCGCGAGGCGGCTGGAAAGTCCGGCCTTTGCTGCCATGCCCGATCCATTTTCGCGCACGATGGCGCCTCGATCGATACCGTTCGGCTTGACGCCGCGACCGCCGGCTGGCTTCTAAACGGGATTATCCAGGCCACGCCCCGCCCGGCGCTTCTTCCTTGGCGCCGCCACCGAGAGGCTTCGTTCGTCCCGTGTCGCTGAAATCCCGCCTCGCGGCCACGCTGATCGTCGCCTTCGTCGCGATCCTCTCGATCGGCGCGGTTCTGACCTTCGACCAGGCAACGCGCAACATCCGCGCCGAGCTGGGCGCGGCGCGCAGCGTGGCGTCCAACCGGGTCGCCGAACTCGTCGCTCGGCTGCCGGCATCGCGCGACACGGCCGGCGAACTTTCCGCCTTCGTGCGAGCCTTCAACGGCGACCGGCATGTCCAGGTGATGCTGCTGGATTCCACCGGCGCGATCCGTGCCGCCTCGCAGCCGGCAGAGCCGACATGGTCGCTGCCGCACTGGTTCGTGACCCTTTTGGCGCCCGATGCCAAGGCGACGATCATGCCGCTTTCGGGCAGCGCGCTGCCGATGACCGCCGTCGTCGTCGCCATCGACCCGCGCAACGAACTCGTCGCCACCTGGACCGACCTCCTGATCGGCCTGGCTATCCTCGTCCTCTTCGTGCTCGTCGCCTTCGCAGCCGTCTGGATCGTCGCCGACCGCGCTCTCCGGCCGCTCGGCGAACTGCAGCGGGCGTTTACGCGGATCGGCAATGGCGACTACACCTTGGCGCTTGCGCCGCAGGGCCCGCCGGAAATGCGCGCGCTGGCCGAAGGCTGCAATGCCATGACGCTGCGGCTCGACGAGATTTCGGCGCGCAACCGGCGGCTTTCCGAACAGATCCTGCGGCTTCAGGACGAAGAGCGCGCCGATCTCGCCCGCGACCTGCACGACGATATCGGGCCGCAACTGTTCGCCATCGACGTGGACGCCTCGGCGATCGCCCGGCTGTCGGCGAAGGGCGAGACCGGAGAGGCGCTGTCGAGCCGCGCGGAAGCCATCAAGACCGCCGCCCAGCGCGCACGAAAGGACGTCCGCCGGATCCTGTCCGATCTTCGCCCGGGGCTGATGCCGGGCCTCGGCCTCAAGGCGTCGATCGAGAACCTCCTGTCGGAGTTGTCCCGCCGCCATCCCGACGTCGCCTTTCCGGCCGACCTGGAAGACGGCGATTGGGGCGGAGCGCTCGAGGTGCTCGTTCACAGGGCGATCCGCGAAGGGCTGCACAATGCGCTGCGTCACGGCACGCCGACCCGCGTCGCGACCCGGCTCGCCTCCGATGGCGGCACCCTCGCCTTCAGCGTCGTCGACGATGGCGGTGGCCTTCCCGCCCATGGCGCCACCGGCGGATTCGGCCTGATCGGCATGCGCGAACGGCTGGAAGCGGCCGGCGGGCGGCTGTCGATCGCCCAGGTGCCCTTTCCGCCGGGCGTCAGGATCGATGGCACCGTGCCGCTGCGGCTCGTTGCGAGCGCCGCCACCGGCGAAGCATCAGCTATGGATCGTGACGCCGCATCCGGCCCCGTTGACTTTGACCGCCCATCGCCGGACACCCGTGCCGAGACGGCGACCGCGACCGTCGCCGTTGAAACCCGAAGGACCGCGCCATGAAGCTCCTCATCGTCGACGACCACACGGTGGTCCGCGACGGCGTGCGTCGGCTGGTCGAGACCCTCGAGGTCACCGAGATCG
>JBBSUS010000313.1:0-4195 GCA_038234195.1 Hyphomicrobiales bacterium
GCCGGGGCCGACGAAGTTTCCGCCTTCGCCGCCGCGCCCTCCCCCCTTGCGCCAGACGAGGCGCTGGCGCATCGCGGCATGGGGGGACGAGTGCGCCATCGCGCGGCCGGCAAGCACCGCGAACGCTGCAAAGCCGAACACGACGATACGGACGGTCGCCGCCAGTCCGCCTTTGGAAAAGATCCTGTCGTTCATGTCAGGGCGCTCCATAGATGTACTGGACCGCGACGATGTCGAAGTCGCTCAGGACCCCGTCATTGTTGTAGGCCGGATTGCAGTAGTTCATCACCGAGTGGGGGTCCCATGGGGTGAGGGTCGTCGCGTCGCCGGAGGTGCCCTGCGCGGGCTGCGCGCATTCTCCCGGCGTATCGGGCCGGTTTTGTTCGTGCGCGAAGCCGATCGCGTGGCCGAAGTCGTGCACGGCGATGGCCCGGACGCAGTAGTCGATCATCGACTGGCATTCGGAACTCCAGTTGCTGAAGGTGAAGTTCAGCACCATTCCCTGCGGCACGCCATCGACGTATTTGCCGAGAAACTTGACATGCGGCCCCTCGTCGGAAATGGCGATACGAACCCCTTTCGAGGCGTCCGAGCAGGTATTCCAACCCCGAAATCGAAGCGCCGAATTGGCTTCCCAGGTATCGCGCACCGACTGCCGAACGAGCGTTCGCTTGTCGTAATCCTCGGCCTCCGGGCTCTCCCAGCAGACGTAGACAACGTTGAACGGCCATTTGCTCGAGAGGAGCGGATAGGCGCGATCAGTGATGTTGCGTTCCTGCGCCGCGGTGATCGCAAGCAGGCCCTTGTCGTGGCTGGAATCGGGAAGGCCATGGGTGCCCCCGATGGATGGGGCGGCATTCTGGACTGGGGCCGGTTCCGGCAAGGCGAGCATCGAACGTCCCGCGATCTCGCCGTCGCGCAAGGCGTCGAGGATGGCGCTCTCCTGCGCGAGTGCGGAGGTGGCAAGACCCAATGGCCAAACCGTCAGGCACAAGGCGCAGATCAACGCAGTCCGTTTCAAGCTCTGCAACAAGCCGCTGCGACGATCCGGCAATGGATGGCTGTGGCCATCAACCCGGGCCGCACCGATCGGTATCGACATGATGGCCTCCCTCACAGCGTTTTCAAATATTCGACAAGGTCGTAGCGCTCGGCATCCGTCAGTCCGGAATTTCCGTAGTCGTGGCCGGAATTATAGTTGCCGGTGATCGGCGCACCGGTCACTTCGTCGCGGACGCGAAACACCGATGGACTGTCGGCCGGATCGCTCACGTATCCGACCTTTTCGCGGTCGAAATGCCGGTTGCCGACGCCAAAAACCTCCGGACGATGGGCGCTATCCGGCGCGGCGGATGCCGCGTTCGCCAAGTCGCTCGGCGCAGGCGTTGCGCCAGGGGGCGTTGCGCCAGGGGGCGTTGCGATGAGTTCGACCGTGCCGGGCAGGAACAGATCGTAGAGCGTCGGGACCGACCCGTTGTGCAGGTAGGGGGCGGTGGCCCAGATGCCGTTGAGCGAGCGCGCCTTGTAGGCGAGAAGCGCGTCTTTTCCTGTCAGACAAAGCTTCGCCCTCGCCTTCTTGGCCGGATCGGTGATGCCGGGCAGATAGTCCCGCTTGTCGAACGTCAGCGCCGCCGACGGCCTGCCGTTTGGCGCAACGTCGGTAAACAGGCTGAGGATCAGGTCGTCGAACTGACCCGCAACCGCCCCGACGGCCGTGTTGACCAGCATGCTGCGGGTGAAGTCCGTCTCCTCGATCCGCTCGCCGGAAATCGCAAAGATCTTCTGGCCGGCGAGATTGCCCGCCTTGGAACGGTGCAGGAAGGTGTTGCAGGCCAGGAAGATGTCCGTCCCCGCCTCCGACAACGGCGTCATCACCTCCTTGATCGGGCTTTGGTTGTCGTCGGACGCCAGTGGCTGATGGCAGGACGTGCAACGCATCCGGTCGAAGACCTCCCTGCCTTTCGTCGCCCGGTCCCAGTCGATCCGGCCCAGCAGATCTTCGGGCCATCGCGGCGAGTGCAGTGTCGACAATTGCCGCTCCAGGGCCACCATCGCGGGAAGGCGCAGGCTGGAATCGTAACCGCGCGCGGCCTTGCCGCGGCTGGTGTCGATATGCGCGAAGACACCGACCACCTCGGAGGTGTTGCGAATGAGCGCACCGATATCGGTCTCGAAGCCGAACAGGTTGATCTTGAGTATATTGTTGGCAATGCCGTTCCACTGGATCTTGCCCTGTTGCGAGGTGTTCCAGATGAACGGATAGCTCGCAGGTGCATCGGCTGCGATGTCGGTCGGTTGCCCGGTCATGCCGGTGATCAGCGCGACCTTGTTGAGGATGTGGCCCTGGGCGTCGAGCCGTCCGTGGCCGTAGCGCAAAGGGGTGCTGTTCTTGGCCAGGAGCGCGCGTTGCCAGGCGAGTTGTTCGCGAAGCTGCGCCTCGAGCGCGGTGCGGCCTTCGATCGACATGGCATTTTCCAGCACCTGCCGGGCGAAACGATCGAAGCGCGCGCGATCTGCGAGCGTCTCGTCGAGCGCAGCGGCGACCTCATCCTCCAGTGCCTGGAAGTCGGCCAGCGCTGGTGCGCCCTCGATCCGCAGACGACTGTCGCCGAGATCGATCTCGCTCGTATGGCAGGCCGAACAGTTCAGGCCGACCCATTTCTGACGCATGACGAGGCCGTCGCACGTCGCCGGAAACGTGTCGCACATCAGATCGGCCTTGCGACTCTTGTCCTGATCGACGGCGAAGCCGAGCGGCAAACCTTCGGGATTGGCAGCCGATGCCGGGTTGGTGAGATATCCAAGCCGCGTGATGTGGGCCGGATCGAGAAACTTTTCCGGAGGATTGCCCGGCGACCGCGTCGAACCAGGTGTTTCGAGGGCGAGCATCCAGCTGAGCGGCAGGAGGCGGGAGCCCTGAGATACGGTGTGCCACCATTGCCGTTGCGCAAGGCTCCAGCCCTGATCCAGGCATTTCACCCCTGCGGGGCAGTCGGGTGCGGTTTCGGCCGCACGCAATCCTCGACCGGGCTCGCCCAGACTGCTGCCTGCAACCAGCAGCGCCAATGCCAATCCCAAACATGCGAAGACATTGCGCATTGAAGTTCCCTCACGCGATAATAAGAACATAAGCTAAGGATGGGTTATTTTATTCCCAAACGTAAGCTAGCATCGATATGTGGCATATGCATCTGCAAAAACGGTGAAGCGTCCGGCGTGGGGGGGGGCGCCGGACGCTTCGGCGACGGCTCTCAGTGAAGGAGACCGCCCGCCTTGAGCATGGCGGCCAGGCTGTCGATGACCGGCCCATGCTGACCTTTCGCATCGCTGGGTTGCCAACGGCCGTGATCGGAGCCTGACTGGTTCCAGTAGGACGTCGGATCGTTGATGATCAGACCCATCAGGGTCTCGGCGACGATCGTGCTGCCGAGCGGCCCCAGATGGGCTCCGCCAGCCAGTTCCTCGGCCTCCTTCAGCACGTAGAACCAAAGCGGTGTTCGGGTTTCAAAACCGCCTGCCTGCACGGCACTTCCGGTCGGACCGGATGTCAGGGCCGCCGCGTCGAGAGCCGCAAGCGCGTATGGGCCGTAGTAATGCTTGGCATTGATGCCGGCGATGCAGTCCTGCGCCGACGGCAGGTTGAGCCGGTGACCACGGCGCAGGTTGCGTTTGGCGAGATGCTTGAAGACCCCGGTCGCCTCGTTGCTCAGATCGCTGAGCGGTGGCGAGAGCCGGGTGTCGATCTTGCGGGCTCGGCGATCCGGAAAAGCCGGGTCGGCTCGCACGAAGCGTTCCCATTCGATGATCCAGTTGGTAGGAAGGGAAGGCTGGACACCCTCGGGAGACGGCATCGGCGGATTGCCGCCGCCGGTGAAGGCGAACAGGAATTCGAAGCCCGCCCTGTTCAGAAACGGGCTCGACCCGCCTTCGGACCGGCCGAAGAAACGTTTGTGGTCATAGGCACCGCGCACCATGGAATGGCCAAAGCGGAAACCGGCCACCGAAAATTCCAACGGCAGGGGCATGCGCTTGGTGATCGCGGTCTTGTGGCCAGCGTAGAACGCCCCGTAAAGCGGCGCGCCTGCGGCCCTGACCTTCTCGACCACCGCCGGATCGCAGACCGTCGGGAGGTAGGAATTGACCAGCCGACGACCGTCCTCGACGATCACTTTCCCGGCGACCTCCTCGGGACGGA
>JBBSUS010000314.1:0-4195 GCA_038234195.1 Hyphomicrobiales bacterium
ACCTCGCCCACCTCATCGAGCGGCTCCTGCACCTCCGGCCCGGTGTTCGCCACCTTGTTGACCTTGTCGGAAATCCTGACCGGCATGAAGAAATCGTCGTTGGCAGCGTCCAGAATGTCGGCGACAGCCTGCGGATCATTGTGTCGGCAGTCGAGCCAGCGCTCGTGGTCGCGGCGTCGCACGACCACCGGCATGCGATCGTGGATCGCAGCGATCGTCGCGTTGGCCGCCGTCGTGAGTACAGCGGCAGTGTCGATTTCGCTTCCATCGGCCGCCAGATAGCTCTCCATCAAGCCGGCGAATGCGAAGGGTTCGCCATCCGACGGCTTGATGAAATAGGCGTCCGACTTGCGCGCTCCCCTGGCGGACTTGTCGTACCGCTTCCACTCGTAAAAGCCGCTCGCGGGAATCAGGCAACGGCGATATTTCATCGCCCCGCGAAATGCATTCTTGGTCGCCGCCGTCTCGGCCCGCGCATTGAGCAGGAGCGGAAATTCCTTCGGATCCTTAACCCAGGCCGGAATCAGCCCCCAGCGCACCAGCAGTGCCGCGCGGTCGGGCAGATTGGCGCCCGGCCGCTCGGTGCCGCCGCCGATGGCGATCAGGATCGGCTGGGTCGGCGCGATGTTGTAGCGCGGCGGAAACGGGTCGATCTCGGCGAGCGCCAGCAATTCGGCGACGCGTTCGGGAGAAGCCGTCAGGGTAAAGCGTCCGCACATCGGCTTTTTGGGCCCGAAGCCAAGCCGCAAGTCAAGCAGGATTGGTCCCCGGCGCACCGCGCGCGCGGCGACGGCATCGGCTTTCTCCCCTTCGCCGTCATGCGGCATCGATCGGCACTGACCCGTCGTGCGCAATCGCCCGATATTTGCGCTCGACAGAGCCCTTGCGCACCTAAAAGACTAGCGGTCATGAACGATCGCCAACGCGGACCCGTGCTCGCCGTCTCCGTTTGCCTGACGGACGACACCCACGTCCTGTTGGTCGAGCGCGGACACGCACCGTTGGCCGGCAAGCTCAGCCTGCCGGGTGGCAAGGTCAGGACGGGCGAGCGACTGGAGACCGCGGCGCGGCGCGAGTTGCAGGAGGAAACCGGCCTGGGGGCTGCAACGCTCCGCTTCGTGACCGTGCATGAGGTGATCGAACACGATATCCATGCGGTGATCCACGTCTTTGCGGGACGGCTCGGCGAGCAATTGCCGGTCGCGGGCGACGACGCGGCGGCGATTCGCTTGATGCCCCTCGCGGACCTGTCCGCAGCGGATGCCCGCGGCGAGACGACATCGGGCCTTGCGTCGATCGTCGATCGCGCCATTGCGGCATCGGCCCTCGATCGATCGTCGCCATCGTAGACGACGGTCCGGCGTCTTGTCGTGCGCTGGCCACGCCAATCATCGACGCACCGCGTTGCATCAATGGCGCAAGATGTTCGCAATCGCGTCATCGGCTCGCCGGTGCTCTTGCCAAGCCGGGCCGCCGCGGCGAAAGCTGCTGGACATGGTCAAGAATCTCGTCGTCGTTTCGCTGCTGCTGGCCGCTTTTTGCGCGCGGTTCGATGTCGTGACATCCGCCCGTGCCGAGACGGCGCGAACCGAGGCCGCGTCCGACAACAAGACCGAAGGCCTTGGCGCCGCGGCGGCGGGCGAACAGGCGAGCGAACCGCCCTTCCTCAAGCCGCTGGCCGATCTGTCGGAGATTCTCGGCTCGATGCAGTTCCTGCGCACGCTCTGCGGCGGTGATTCGACGGTCTGGCGCGGCAAGATGCAGGCGTTGCTCGATGCGCAGCAGCCGAGTGAAGCAGAAAAGCGCCGCCTGATCGCAAGCTTCAACGCCGGCTTCCGCGCCTTTGAATCGACCTACCGCAAGTGCACCCCCGCGGCGCTCGTCGCGATGAACCGCTATCAGGGCGAAGGCGCGCATCTCGCCCGCGAGATCGGCACCCGCTACGGAAATTAACCGCGAGTTAACGGTTCTCAAAAATCAGCCGGGTGCGTTGCGATCTGTTCGTGTTAAGAGCTTAACGGGTTATGAAGCCGAAAGGCTGAAATTGAGGGGAATTCGATGATCGACCTGCAGAATGCCGAACTGGATGAAATGATCCAGGCCGAGAAGAAGCAAGTCGCCTTCGAGTACCACAACGAAGCCTGGGCGGACGGCATCTCGGACGGCATCGAGGCGGAGATCATTGCCGAGACCGCAATCACCACTGCCCTCACCGAACTCGTGCGCCTGCACGGCGAGGACGATGTCCTGGAGATGGTGGAGCATCTGCGCCAACGCATCGAGTTCGGCGAGTTCCGCGCCGACCGCAGCCTGCAATAGCGCCCCACACAGCATTCGAACCCCCTTCGCCGGGCCCCCTCGCCCGGCCGACCGAACGGACCCGACGCCCTTGAAGCGGAGGCCTTTATCCATGCCGATACGCGTCGTTACGCTCCGCCACGCTATGCTCGCTGCGTCCGCCCTCGCTCTGACGATCGGTGCAGGCGCTCCAGCTCTTGCCTTCTCGAAGATCGATCCGGGTGGCGGCGTATCGGATTCGCGCGAAGGCATCATCGCAGTGCCGCTGCCACCGTTGCCCTCGGCCAATCCGCCGGCCGAGCCACCAGCCGCCAGGACGCCGCCCAACGCGTCACCCGCCAAGACGACCCCGAAAAACGGGACGAACAGCAACGGCGTAACCCCAGCCGCCACCGCTCAAGACCCAGGATCCGGAGACTCCGCAGATCCCGAAGGCACCGATTCGGAAGAGGTGCCGATCTCACCGGAGGACGAGGATATCCTGCGCCAGCGGCGGGGGCCCGGCCGCGGCACGAACGTCGAGGACTCCGCGCCCCTTCGCCCCGGCGGCAATTCGGAAACTCGCCAGCCAGGAAGATCGCAAGGCGACCAGGTCCCCGGCTCGCCGACCAGCCAGCCCTCCGGCTCGAGTGCTGCCGGGCAAGCGACGAGCGGTGGCAACCCGACCGCCGGCGCGGACCGGAATCCGGGCGCCGTCAAGCCTTACACAGCCACCGGATCGGGGTCTGGATCAGGATCGGTCACCACCACGTCTGGCGAGGCCATCGAGCCGACGAACGGCGTTCCCACCGGCGAGGCCGACCGCGGCGACGCCGTTGCCCCGGCCGTACCGTTGCCGTCGCAGATCGCCTTCGGCGATGACGGTCTGCCCGGCCCGGTGCGGGACCTGCGCGCCAAGCTGATGGAAATCGCCAAGACCGGCGATATCGAAAAATTGCGCCCCTATCTGCAAGGCGGCGAGGACGCGACGATCCTCTCCTTCGGCGACGCCCCCAAGGACCCGATCGCCTTCCTCAAGGATGCCTCCGGCGACGGCCAAGGCGTCGAGATGCTGGCGATTCTGCTGGAGGTTCTGCAAGCCGGCCACGCCCACGTGGAACCCGGCGATGCCGACGAGATCTACATCTGGCCGTATTTTACGCAAGTGCAGATCGACACCCTGACCAAGCCGCAGATGGTGCAGCTCTTCGAGCTCGTGACCGCCGGCGACTACGACGCAATGAAGGCCTTCGGTGCCTATAATTTCTTCAGGGTCGGCATTTCGCCGGACGGCAAGCTGGAGTTTTTTGTCGCAGGGGATTGAGCGGGTTGAAGATTTGGCTGAGCGCAGGCTTTCGAGCTCAAAGCGCCGTCATATCTGAAACGGAATACAATGATGCTGTTTCAGATCAGAGCGCATTTTACGGTGTCTGGCTATCCGACGCAGCACGCTCGACAGAAAAGTTCAGAAGTCGCGAACCGGGCCGACACTCCGTGCATCAGCAACTGATGGAATTATCGCGAAATTTTTGAAAGTTAATATAGATGCGAATTATAGTCATGAATGGCACTACGAATGCCACCAATTTTAGATACGGTAGATAAATTGGAGATTTAAAATTCCCGTCAAAAATCAATATCATCAGATACGCGATAGGCGGAAATGCAAACTCCTGCCGATGATATCTCCATGACTTTCGAATCGCATCTTTTGTTTCTTCAGACATCTGCATTTGGAAATCAAAAACTATCCCATGACGGTTTAGATCGGTGCGAATGTCCCAGTTATTATAACCCTTGGCAAGGCCGGGCTCGCCGGGCAACTTTTGCCTGGCTAGAACATGTGCTTCTTCATAATCTGAAACAGAATTACTGATTCCGTTTCAGACCAGGATTGTACCAAGCATTCACCCGGTAA
>JBBSUS010000315.1:0-4193 GCA_038234195.1 Hyphomicrobiales bacterium
CTCGCGCCGCGACAAGCACGGGGCACTGCTCGATTCGGAACTCTTGGCGGAAGTCTATATCGAGCTGATCGGTGGTCGTCAGGCGGCGCTCGGCCTGGATGTCGAGGACCGCTCGGGAATGGCTCTCGACGGCAGCTACGCCCGCGCCGCGCCGCGCCCGTCGCCGCTCAGGCCGCGCCTGACGCAGGAAGAGGCCGCCCGGCACTTGGCGTTCGTTTCGACGCTCGGCGACGAACCGGCATGGCTGCGTTATCTGGCTGCTACGAATACGGCAGGCGAGGGCGCGACGCCGACGGGCTGAGGTTCGCCGCGAGGGCGGGCAAGCAAATACCGGCGAACTGCGAGACCCGCCGGTATCTTGAATTTATCAGGCAGGATCGCCTGCAGAGCCCTTCAGGCCGTCTGCACCTGCTGCTTGGCGCGCTCTTCGGCCATGCGCTGCTGGAACAGCTGGGCGAAGTCGATCGGGTCGATCATCAGCGGCGGAAAGCCGCCATTGCGGGTGACGTCGGCCATCACCTGGCGGGCGAAGGGAAAGAGCAGTCGCGGGCATTCGATGAACAGCACCGGCAAGAGATGTTCCTGCGGGAAATTCTGAAGCTTGAAGACGCCGCCATATTCGAGCTCGACATTGAACAGCATGTCGGCGCCCTCGCCGGCCTTGGCGCTCAGCGTCAGCCGCACATCGTAGTCGTTCTCGGAGCCCTGAACCGGGTTGGCCCCGACATTGACGCCGATATTGATGCTCGGGCCCTGGCGCTGGTTGCGCAGGATGTCTGGCGCGTTCGGGCTCTCAAAAGAGAGATCGCGAATGTACTGGGTGAGGATGTTGATCGCCGGCGGTGCGGCGTCCGCGCCCCCAGCACCGTTGCCGTTGCCGTTGCCGGCAGCGCCGTTCGTCTGGCCATTGTTCAGGTCGTCGATCTGGGACATCGGGAACTCCCGTCATGTGTCTTTAAAGGCGCCGGCGGGACGCTTCGTTCGGGCCGACGGTTCAACGCGCGAAGCGGCCCTTTCGGTCGATCGCACCGGTCAAGAATGGCCGGGAGCGCTAGCATGCGGCACGGGGAAGGACAAGGTTCATTGCCTATCGGCTGTGATCGGCCGGCGCTGGAATGCTAAGCGGTCGGCCGACGCGTTCGAAGTCCTGCCGGTCGGTGGTGCCGGGCGCCTCCGGTCGTCTTTCAGTGCAGGCGGCGGCCGTTCGGCGGGGTAACGTCATCGCCGGAGGGGCCGGAGGGCCGGCCAGCCTCGCTGCCGTGCCAGGGCGAGGACGGCTCGGGCTTGCGCTGGAACTCCTCGCCGGACAAGTCGACGACATCGGGGCCAGCAGGTGGAACGCGGCGATCGCCGGGGTTGGCAGGGCGGCTGGACGTTGGTGGAGTGCCGCCCATGCCGAAGCTTTGGCCGCCGACGACCATCACGCGTGATTTCAGCCAGTTGCGGATCGCTGCCCGGGCGCCCGGCACGAACAGGAGAAAGCCGATCGCGTCGGTGACGAGGCCCGGCGTGAGCAGGAGAACGCCGGCAACAGCGATCATGACGCCGTCCATCAGCTCGCGGCCCGGCACGCGTCCGGCCTTGGTCTCGCGCTGGATCGCGGCCAGTGTGGAAAAGCCCTGCCGCTTCAAAAGCATCGTGCCGAGGATGGCGGTCAGAAGCACGAGTCCAAGCGTCGGCCACAGTCCGATCAATTGGCCGACCACGATGAAGACGGCGATCTCCAGGATCGGGATCGCCAGCAGCAGGAAGGGGATGAGAGCGAAGGGCATGGGAATGCGAGGCTCCTGGGCGGCGTTTGGCCGCTTGTTGATCGTCGTCGAGACGCGCCGGTTCCGAAAGAGCATCGGCGTTTGCGCGCATTTTCTCGTGCGGCGATGCGGCACATATGGGGCAGAACGGTCGAACGCCGCAGCGATCCGTTTCGTCCGGCGTCACCTTTAAACATAGGAAGCGTGCGAAGGAATTTGAATGCGGGCGCGCACGTCTCTATATGTCCGCCATCGGCAAAGCGCATTTGGGATACCGGCTGTCCATGAGTTTCGGAACGATCTTCTTCATAATTCTTGCGGCGATCGTCCTCTTCCAGCTGCGCAATGTGCTCGGCAAACGGACGGGCAACGAGCGTCCGCCCTTCGATCCCTATTCCCGCCAGGAGCGCACACGCGAGGAGGCAAGCCGCGGCGACAACGTCGTGACCCTGCCCGATCGCCGCACCGGCACCACCATCGAGCAGGCCGCAGAGCCGCGTCCGCTCTATGAGGGCGTCGACAAGGCTGCAGCGCCCGGCACGCCGCTCAACGCCGAACTGCGGCGCATCAAGGACGGCGATCCCGCCTTCGATCCGAAGGAATTCATGGACGGCGCCAAGATCGCCTATGAAATGATCGTGACAGCCTTCGCCGACGGCGATCGCAAGCTGCTCAAGAATCTGTTGACCCCGGAGGTCTATCAGGGCTTCGAACAGGCCATCACCGAGCGCGAAAAACAGGGCGAGCGGATGCAGACCTCCTTCGTCGGTATCGACGACGTGGTGATCATCGGCGCCGAGAAGAAGGATCGCGACGCGCTGATTACAACGCGCATCGTGTCTCAGCTGATTTCGTCGGTGGTGACGACCGAGGGCGCCGTCGTCGACGGCGATCCCGAGACCGTCGTCGAGGTTCGCGACGTCTGGACCTTCTCGCGCGACATCAAGTCCCGCGATCCGAACTGGAAGCTTGCCGGAACCGAGTCCGAAGAGGGTGACACCGCCGCGCCCGATGCGGTTTCCGGCCCCGACCAGGCCTAAAGAGGTACGGGGCGGTCCGATGCCGGCCTTGGCCGCGTACCGCGCCCGCCCCGATCGGAAACCCGGCCCGCCTCCACGGATATCACGCCGCCGCTTGACGCCGTGTCCTGCGACCAAAGCCGCTCCCACCGTTTCTGCTGCTCCATGACCCGCTTCACGCCCGCCGCCTTTGCCGATCTGAGCGCCTGGAGCGCGGCCGACCATCGCGGCGCCTTTTCGGCGTTTCGCGCCGGCGCATCGCGCATTCTGATCGGCGCCGTGACCACCGGCCGTCTTGGCATCGACGCAGACGCGTACCGTCCTGCCGCGGAGAGCGCGTTGGCTGCATCGGACGCCCAGGACACCGCCGCAGCCCGTGAGTTTTTCGAGCGGGCCTTCGTGCCGCTGAGGATTGTGCCCGACGAGGTTGATCCGACGAAGACCGGCTTCGTGACCGGCTATTACGAGCCGGTCGCAGACGCTTCGCCTGTGCGCACCGAACGCTTCAGGTTCCCGCTTTATGCCAAGCCCGACGATCTGGTGAAGATCGATGACGTCTCGCGCCCTCCGGGCATGGACCCCTATTTCCGCTTTGCGCGCCGAAAACCCTGCGGCCTGCTGGAGGAATATCCCGACCGCGCCGCGATCGAAGCAGGTGCGCTGGCTGGCAAGGGGCTGGAGATCGCCTGGTTGGACGATCCCGTCGAGGCCTTCTTCATTCACATCCAGGGTTCGGCGCGTCTGCGTTTTCCGGGTGGGGAGGAGGTGCGCGTCGGCTATGCGGCGAAGACAGGCCACCGCTTTACGGCAATCGGCCGGCGGCTCGTCGACGCCGGGGAACTAACGCTCGCCGAGGCCGATATGGACGGGATCCGTGCCTGGCTGAAGGCGCATCCCGATCGGATGCGAGCGCTTTTCGACCAGAACCGCTCTTTCATCTTCTTCGACCGCTTTCCCGTCGACGACCCCGAGCTCGGGCCGGTTGGCGCCATGAAGGTGCCACTGACGCCGCTCGCCTCGATCGCCGTCGACCGGGAACTCGCCACCTATGGCGTGCCCTATCACGTCGCAGCGCCCACCCTCGAGATCCAGGGCGGGTCCTTCTCGCGGCTCATGATCACCCAGGACACCGGTTCGGCGATCCTCGGGAGCGCGCGCGCCGATATTTTCGTCGGCTCCGGACCCGAGGCTGGGCGGATCGCCGGCCGTATCCGGAACCCGGCGGCTTTTCACGTGCTCGTCCCGAAGACGCTGGCGCGGCGGCTTCTCGCCCAAACGCCCGCCACGGCGTTGCCGGACCGGTTGCCGTGAGACGTGGGCGCCGGCTCACCGGCGAGGACGAGCGCCTGTGGGCGAGCGTCGCCCGGCAGGCCGTGCCCTTGAAGGGCAAGCGCCACCCACCGCTGCCGGAACCCGGATCGGC
>JBBSUS010000316.1:0-4186 GCA_038234195.1 Hyphomicrobiales bacterium
CGCCGATCAGCATCAGTGGCAGCGGTTCGGTGACGATCATCTCGGCCCGCGCGGCTGCGAGCGGCAGCTTGATGCCGAGTGGGGCGAGCAGGGCTTCGGCCTGCGGGCCAGCCGCGACGACGCAATGGTCGCAGGCGATCACCCCCTTCGACGTTTCGACCCCGGTGACCTTTCCGCTCTCCATGACGAGCTTCAGCGCCGGCGTGTGCTGCAGGATGCGGCCGCCAAGGTCCTGCAGCGCCCAGGCATAGGCCTGCACCGTGCGCTGCGGATTGGCGTGGCCGCCGGCGTGAAAATGCACACCGCCGAAGGCATTTTCGCCGGCCAGCGGTACCATTTCGCGCACGTTCTGGGCGTCGAGCGCGGTCCAGCCGAAGCCGCTCCTAGCGTAGATCTCTGCCATGGTGCGATAGCGTTCCATCTGCTCATGCGAGACGGCGAGGACGATCCGCTGGCGGCGATATTCGGTCGGGTAGCCGAGCAGCGCGTCCATCTGCGGCCAGAGGGCCTGTTCTTCCAGGAACAGTGGGCTTTGGTAGTGGGTGCAGCCGCCGCCATTGCGGCCCGAGGCCTCCCATCCGACGATGCCCTTGTCGAGGACGACGACATCGACGCCCGAGCGGGCGAGCCACCACGCCGCCGACAGGCCGGTGACGCCACCGCCGACGACGACCACCGAGGCGCCCTTGATCCCGTTCAATCCCTGTTCGTCCATCGGCCGGGTTTTCCTATAAATGCATGTTGTGGCCGAGAAACGCTGTTTCGCGCTCGGTTCCGATGTCCTCGTAGGGCACCCATTGGGTCCGGATACCAAACCAGACGTCCCAGCCGGCACGCATGTCGGCAGCCTCCTCGGCGTCGGCGAGAATGGCGAGCGGCAGCGGCCTGACAGGGGCACGATAGCCGGCAAGCGGAACCTCGGCGAGATCGATATCGGCGCCGATCGCCAACATCATCGCCACCTGCTCGCGGCAGCGCCGCGCCTGACAGGCGCCCATGCAGGCGCGCGTCAGCCGCTTGATCTGGTCCTGGTCGATCGGCCCGTCGGCGGCGAGCGTGGCGAGGCTGCGTGGCGCGAAGGCAGGGTCCGGCTCGCCCAGATAGCGCGGCGGCCGAACGCCGAGAAGCTGGCCGCGCGTGACCTCCTCGCACTGGCACGCCAAGGTTTCCGTGGAGCCGATCGCCAGCAGCGCGCGCATCCAGTCGAGGCGGTAGGCCTGGCAGTCGTCGTCCCCGGCGTTGGCGTGGTGCAGTGCGGCCGGTTCGGGTGCCCGCCATCCAGCCTTCAGCGACGCAAGAGTGATGCTGGCGGCTGCGCTCCCTTGCGCCTCGGCTTCGGCATCGCTGACGAGCCCTGCGCAATCGCCGGCAACGAAGACCTGCGGCAGTGTCGTCGCGCCCTCATGCCCCATCCGGCGTGGCACATAGCCGCCTCTGACGGGATCGAGCGAAAGCTTCGCGCCGGCAACGTCGACGAGTTCGACCACCGGGACGAGGTCCACCGCCAGGACGATCGTGTCGCAGTCGATGACAATGTCGTCGGCGCCTTCAATGAGGCTGACAAGCTCTGCGTTTGTGACACCGAAGATGCCGCGCCCGGCTTGCCGGATGACATGCTGCGTGATCACCGGAACGCTGCGTTCGGCAAGCGCCGCGACCCGATCGGGCTCGCCCTGGGCGACGTCGCGCACTTCGACGAGGCCGGCGACTTCGAGGCCCAGCGCAAGCGCACGCTCGGCCGTCGAAAGCGCCAGATCGCCGCTGCCGAGGATGAGAAGACGCCGGCCTTCGAAAGCCTCGTAGCGCCGGGTCAGCGCGTCGAAACCTTGGGCGCCCATGACGCCAGGCTGATCGGCGCCATCGAAGAACAGGACCAGATCGCGAGCGCCGGTCGCAAGGATCAGCCCGTCGAAAGCGACGATGCTCGAACCGTTCGCATCGGCGAGTCCGACAACCGGCTTGGGCAGCGTCTTGAAATTCGGCCCGGGCACGAAGGCGCCCCAGCAGGCCGTGCCGAGCCGCACGTCGACGCCGAGCTCGAAAGCTGCCTCGAGCCTCGGATTTGTCATCAGCAACTGCTCCAGCATACGCTGCGCATTGCCAAGCGCCGCGCCTGCCCGACCGCCAAAAAAATACGGCACGTCGAGGCCGGCGAGTTCGCCCGCCACCGGATGCTCGTCGACGAGCATCACGGATGCGCCGGCTTCGGCCGCTGCGATGGCCGCCGCGACCCCGGCCGGTCCCGCACCGACGACGACGATTTCGAAATGCTCGCTCGGCGCATGCCATTTGCCAGCTTGCGAGAGCGGGTCGACGAAGCGAGCCGAGCCCGCCTTGTCGAAAGATTGGCTGTCCTGCGGTGGGCCTCTATCCCGCATCGGAATATCTCGCGCATTCGAACGTCTTTTGGGTCAAAATGCCTCCAGGGCCTGTTCGAAATCGGCGATCAGATCATCCGGATCCTCGATCCCGACCGACAGTCGGATCGAGGAATCGTCGACGCCAAGGGCTTCACGGCGCTCGACCGGCATTGAATAATGGGTGGACGAGGCCGAATGGCAGATCAGTGTCTCGGTGCCACCGAGGCTGACCGCCAGCTTGGCGACCCGCAAAGCATCGAGCATGGCAAAGGCTTCCGCCTCGCCGCCGACGATCTTGAAGGAAAATGTCGAGCCTGGCCCGCGCGCCTGACGGCGATAGACCGCTTCCGCCTGGCCGCCTTTGGGCAGATGTTCGAGATGGCTGAGCCAGTTCACCTTCGGATGGCCGGCGAGGAAGACGGCGATCTTGCGGGCGTTGAGGACGGCCCGCTCGGTGCGCAGCGCCATCGTCTCCATCGACCGCGCGACGAGCCAGGATGTGTGGACGTCGAGCGCCGTGCCCATCAGCGTCCGGGTGAGCTTCAGCCTCGACAACATCTTCGCTGAGCCGCTGATCGCGCCGGCCAGGAGGTCGCTGTGTCCGGCGGCGTATTTCGTCAGGGAGGTCATGCAAAGATCGGCGCCCAGCGACAACGGGTTCTGCAGGAAGGGCCCCAGGAATGTGTTGTCGAAGGCGATCACCGGGCGAACCCCCTGGGCGTCCGCGAGTTCGTCGGCGATCCGTGAAACGAGGGTCATGTCGACGAGCGAGCCGATCGGATTGGAAGGGGATTCCGCCCAGATGATGCCCACGGGCCCCTTCGACAGCGCCCGGTCGGCGGCTGCCCGTATGGCGCCGAAGTCCAGACCGTCGGCAAAGCCGAAGCCGCCGATATCGAGGCGCGACAATTCGTTGTGAATGAAATTGTCGGTGCCGGAATAGATCGGCTCGGCGTGGAGGATCGTCTGGCCGGGCTTCAGTAGCGAAATCAGCGTCGTCGAGATGGCGGCCATGCCGGAGGCGAAGCAGGCGGCATCCTCGGCGCTGTCGAGGGCTGCAACGCGCGCTTCCAGCGTGGTCAAATTCGGATGACCGAGCCTGGCGTAGATATACCCGGCCTCGGCTTGGCGACCTTCGAAGAAGAGCGCGTGCTGGGCCTTGAGCGCCGCTGCCGACGGTGCGACGAAGGTCGACGTCATATAGATCGGAGGCTTTGCCGAGCCGCTGGCGCTTGCGGGATCGTAGCCATAGCCGACGGCCAGCGTTTCCTTCGAGAGCGCCTTGGGTGGCTTCGATTGGTGGGTCATGTCGACTGTCCGATCGGTCGGATGCTGCTCGGGCTCTCTGCTATGGCCCGCAGACATCATCGCCGTTCGGCGAAGCGCGTCAACGTGCATCGGAGCCTCGCTGCTCAGACGCTGATCAGCCGGTGGACCGTCGCGCTTTCGCCGTCCCTGAAGCCCTGACGCTCGTCGAGCGTCTCGGCGATGCGGCGGCAATACCAGTCGACGAAGCGAATGACGTAGGCTTCGCCGTTCGGGGAATAGGGCCCTGGGACGAAACCGATGCTGTTGATGCCGCGCTGGTTCATCTCGGCGAGATCGCGGTCCTGGCGGTTGGTCACGTCCCAGGTCGAAACGAGATCATCCACATCGTAGTCGAGGCCCTCGACGGCGTCCTTGCGGACATACCATTTGGCGATGACATGGGTCGTTTCCGGCCCGACCGGCAGGGCCGAGAAAAAGAACACATGGTCGCCGACCGCGTGGCAGAACGCGTGCGGCTCGATGGCAAAGCGCATCGAGCCAACGTCGCCGCCATAGGC
>JBBSUS010000317.1:0-4174 GCA_038234195.1 Hyphomicrobiales bacterium
CGCTGATCCTCGCCCTCCTCGACTGGCCGGGGCTGGCCCGCGCCGTGCGCTCGAAGCTCTTTGCACTGCGTGAGGAGGATTTCGTCGTCGCCGCCGAGATGATGGGGGCGAGCCCGCGGCGGATCATCTTCCGGCATCTGTTGCCGAACTTCATGAGCCACCTCATCGCCTCGGCGTCGCTGTCGATCCCGACGATGATCCTCGCCGAAACGGCGTTGTCCTTCCTCGGCCTCGGCCTGCGCCCGCCGATCACCTCCTGGGGCGTTCTTCTTTCAGAGGCTCAGAACATCGAAGCGGTGGCGCTCTATCCGTGGCTGCTGATCCCGATGGTGCCGGTGATCTTCACGGTGCTCGCCTTCTCCTTCGTCGGCGACGGATTGCGTGACGCGGTGGACCCGCAGCATCACTGAGGGCCGACCCATGCGACGCCTCCGGCGTCATCAGGCCTTCCACATCACCACCGCCATCAGCAACGTAAAGCCGGCCACGAGCCACAGGACGTAATCGTTGATGGTGCCGTCATGGGCCAGCCTGAGCTTGGCGATCGGCCAGACCACGAAGCGGCGCACGCCCGGCGGCCAGGGCAGACGGACCACCTGCCAGCCGATTGGCACGAGCAGTGTCGCCGCCGCGATCTTGAGCGACGTGGCGACCTCGGGAAGAGCCTCGCTGCGCAACGGCCGGGTGGTCATGTCGCCGTCAAGGATCGCCGCCTGATAGGCGCGGCCGTCGAGCAACGCCGCCGCGAACTGATGAGCATGACCGATGATCTCGGGCACGAACGGCAGGGCCGCAGCGGCAAGCAGAAGCCCGACCGGCGCCAGGATCAGCGTCGGCGGAATGCGTGCGATCACGTGCGGCTCGGTTTCGGCCGCACGTCTGGCATCGGCCATGCGCAGGTCCTCTTGCTCATCCGCCATCGGATCGAAGCGCTCGCGCTTGCCTCGCGGCACGGGCGGACCCTCCGGTGCCGGACCGAAACCCAGGAAGGCGTGCAGCACCGCGTGCAACACTGCGCCACCGGTCAGGACGGCCGAGGCGACGAGGCTGACGAAAAGCCAGTCGCCGGCGCGCCCGGCCGGCAGCGCATGCTCGATCATGAGCTTGCCTGGCCAGAGCCCGAAGGGCGGGCAACCTGCCAGCGCCAGACCACCGGCCAGGATCGGCAGGGCCACCCAGAAGCTGCCATCGATCCGGGTGCGCAATTCGCGAAGGTCGACCGTCCCGAACCGGTGCATCAGCACACCGGCCAGCAGGAACAGGGCAGCTTTCACAAGACCCTGCGACAGGACATACAGCCCGGCACCAGCGAGCGCACCCTCACCCGCACCGGAGCCCATGAGGCCGATGGCGATCAGCGCGACGCCCATGTGCGAGACGGTCGAGAAGGCGAGGAGCCGCTTGAAATCGATCTGGACGATCGCGAGCAGCGCGCCGACCCAGAGCGTGACGACGCCCAGCCCGATGAAGAGGCCGGAGAAGCCCCCGCCGACCCCGCCGGCCATCGGGCCGACGACGACACCCATCAGCCGCGCCAGCCAGAAGGCGGCAACGGTCGTCATGGCGCCGGAGGAGAGCGCGGCCACCGGCGAGGGCGAGGCCGTCTCGGCATCGGCAATCCAGAACTGCAGCGGCGCAGCGGCAAGCTTCAGGAGCAGGCCGCCGACGACCATGGCGAGGCCGATCGAGGCGAGCGGGCTCGACTGGCCAGCAAGCGTTCGAGAGATGGCGGCCAGGTTGAGCGCGCCCGTGCCGGCATAGATCGCGGCGATCCCAACCATCATCAGGAGGGTTGCGATGGAGCCGAGAATGGCGAAGTTGAAGGCGCCGGCCAGTGCATCCTCGTCTTCGACGTTGAAGGCGGTGAGCGCATAGGCGATGACGCTCATCAGTTCGAACGCGACGAACATGGTGAAGAGATCGGCGGCCATGACCAGCGCAGTCATCGCTCCGAGCAGCACCAGCAGCATCGTGTGGAAATACTCCTCCAGCACCTTGAAGTAGCGCCAGGCGTAGATGGTGACGGCGACGAAGATCAGTCCGACGACCGACAGGACGGCGGCGGCGGGCGAGTCAACGTAAAGCGCGATACCGGGAACGACGCCGTTTCGCGGCGAACCGCCGGAGAGCCAATCGGCGACCGGCAGGCCCGAAGTCGTCTCGATCAAAAGCCAGATCGAGGCGCCGACAGAGGCGAGCGTCGTTGCCAGCATGATCGCGTCGCGAAGCAATCGCGGCATCAGGCTGGCAAAGGTCACCATCAGCGCCGCGACGAGCAGCGGCAGGGCGACAGAGGCCGGCAGCAAGGCCGAGAGCCACGGATCGCCGGTCATTTGCGCTTCATTCTCAGCGCCTCGGTCGAGATGGTGCCCTTGCGACGATGGATCTGCAGGACCAGCGCCAAAAGCAGGCCCGTGACACCGGCACCGACGACGATGTCGGTGAGGCACAGCGCCTGCACGAGAGCATCGACGACGATGGTGTCGGCCGGCCGGTCGTAGAAGATCGGAGCCTCGCCGCCGCGCGTGTAGCCGATGGCGACGAAGAGCAGATAGGTCGCAGACTGCAGCACCGTCAGGCAGGCGACCATATGAACGAGATTGCGGCTGGTGACGAGCCCGTAAAGCGCGATCACCGCAAGCCAGCCGGCGACGAGATAGGGCAGCCAGCGCATGGCGGCGTTGACAACCCCGCTCGCCAGCATTGCTGCATCGGTCCCACCCACCTCCATCAATGTTTCTCTGCGCGCATGATCATCCCTCGGCCGACGTCGCCTTGCTGTCGGAGTGTGCATCGTGAACCTCGCGCAGATACTCCTTGAAGAGCAGCGCGTAGCCGGCCGAAACCTCGATCGCGACGGCCAGATTGATCAGAAGGATTGTGCCCCCCGAAACGAGATCGCGGGTCCTGCCGAGCGGAAGGAAATTGCCGAGGAAGCTCGACCCGAAGACCAGGCCGAGAAAGCCGATGGCGACAAACAGTCCTGCGCCGGCCGAATCGGCGATCTTGACCAGGAGATCGGGCGAGATCCGCTCGAACGCCTCGCGGCTGGTGACGAGATAGACCGTCAGCAGCGCCGTGCCGAGGATCGCGCCGCCCTGGAAGCCGCCGCCCGGCGTCAGATGCGCATGCGCGATGAGCGCGATGGCGAGCGCGACGATCATGCCGATCCAGGCGATGCCGACGAGATTGACCGCGTCGGAACGCTCGATGGCCCGCCTTCCCTTGCGCGCCGCCTTCTCCTCGTCGTGGGATTCCAGCGTGTTGCGCAGGAGGATCGACACCGAGGTTATGCAGGTGAAGAAGATGAACTCCTCCAGCATCGTGTCGAAGCCGCGATAGCCGAAGGAGATGGCGGTGACGACATTGGTGATGTGGAAGTCGGGGATGGTGGCGCCGGCATAAAGATTTGGGAGACTGCCGAGCGGCGAGCCGAAGGCCGGCAACTTGACCAGGGTCATGAACAGCACAGCCGCGAAGGCGCCGAGGATCGCGATGGTGACGAAGCGGCGCATCATTCCTCGGTCGCACCGCTGATGCGGTTGATGACGAGGACGAAGAGCACCGGAACTGCGGCCGAGCCGACGGCAAGCTGCGCGATCGCCAGATCCGGGGCCTTGAGGGCAAGAAAGGCGATCGTCTGGATCAGACCGAAAAGCGACAGAACGATCGCCTGAACCCGTATCCGCCGGATCAGGACGACTGCCGTGCCACCGCCGGCAACGAGGAGCAGGCTCAGAAGCAGAAAGGCGTCGCCGGCGATCATCGGAACGATCCGATCACTGGCAGGCGATCCAGCAACCGTGCAAGAGGCCCGTGCCGGACGGCCGTGACGCTCGCGCGCCGCTGTTTGCGGGCTGCCGCCGATGCGGCGATGCGGTGGCCGCCAACCGCGCCCGACAAGGCCAGTGCTACGAAAAGAACGAATAGCTGCAGGTCCGCCACGCCAGGCGGCTGCGCGAGGGCAGCAGCGAGCGCAAAGCTCGCGGCCGCAAAGCCGCTCGGTATGGAGCCGTAGAGCAGCATCGCAAAGACGTCGGAGGACAGCGCCATGCCGGCGACCGCGACGACGATCGACGCAGCGCCGAGGGTGAGCAGCACGGCTATGGCGATCTCGATCAGCGTCATCGGTCGGTCCAGTGCGGATCGAGTTTGCGGGCGATCAGCCGCGCCA
>JBBSUS010000318.1:0-4167 GCA_038234195.1 Hyphomicrobiales bacterium
CGGCCCATGGCCATCACTTCGCCCACCGACTTCATCTGCGTGGTGAGCCGCGAATCGGCCTGTGGAAACTTTTCGAAGGCGAAGCGTGGGATCTTGGTGACGACATAGTCGATCGAAGGCTCGAAAGAGGCCGGGGTCGCACCGCCGGTGATGTCGTTGTCGAGTTCGTCGAGCGTGTAGCCGACGGCAAGCTTGGCCGCGATTTTGGCGATTGGAAAACCGGTCGCCTTGGACGCCAGCGCCGAGGAGCGCGAGACCCGCGGGTTCATCTCGATGACGACGAGGCGGCCGTCGACCGGGTTCACCGCGAACTGCACGTTCGAGCCGCCGGTCTCGACGCCGATCTCGCGCAGCACCGCGATCGAGGCGTTGCGCATGATCTGATACTCTTTGTCGGTCAGCGTCAGCGCCGGCGCCACGGTGATGGAATCGCCGGTGTGGACGCCCATCGGATCGATATTCTCGATCGAGCAGATGATGATGCAATTGTCCGCGCGGTCACGGACGACCTCCATCTCGTATTCCTTCCAGCCGAGGACCGACTCTTCGATCAGGACCTCGGTGGTCGGCGAGGCGTCGAGGCCGGTTTCGACGATTTCGAAGAATTCCGAGCGGTTGTAGGCGATGCCGCCGCCGGTGCCGCCGAGCGTGAAGGACGGGCGGATGATCGCCGGCAGACCGACCTTGTCCAGTGCCTCGGCCGCGGCAGCGAGCGCTCGTGTCATGTAGCGTTGCTTGCGGTCGCCTTCGCCGGCCAGCCAGTCCTGTTCCAGCGCTGTGAGCGCGTCCTCGCGCGCCGCTGGGGCGGCATGGGCCCGGATGATCTCGGCACGCCGGTCGTCATGCACCTGCCGATCTGCCTTCTTTGCGTCCGTCGCGTTGGCAAGGAGCGAGCGCGGCGTCTCCAGGCCGATCTTCGCCATCGCCTCGCGGAAAAGGGCGCGATCCTCGGCCTTGTCGATCGCGTCGGCATCAGCGCCGATCATCTCGACATTGTACTTTTCCAGAACGCCATTGCGGCGGAGCGAAAGAGCGGTGTTGAGCGCCGTCTGGCCGCCCATGGTCGGCAAGATCGCGTCCGGCCTCTCCTTGGCGATGATCTTCGCGACGATTTCGGGCGTGATCGGTTCGATATAGGTGGCGTCGGCGAGATCGGGATCGGTCATGATCGTCGCCGGATTGGAATTGACGAGGACGATCCGAAATCCCTCTTCCTTCAGTGCCTTGCAGGCCTGGGTGCCGGAATAGTCGAACTCGCAGGCCTGTCCGATGATGATCGGCCCTGCGCCGATGATGAGGATGGTCTTGAGGTCGGTGCGTTTCGGCATGTCGGGTCCGGTCGATTTCGCGCCGAAGCCCCGGTTCCGCGTCAAAGCGCGGCCGGCGGTCTCGGCTGTTGTGTCGGTCAGGGCTGGCTTATAGGTGCAGGCGCCCGGCGGCGAAAGGGCGCGGCAGAGGAATCTCCGCGCTTGCTCACAGATGAAACCTTTCGGTGCCGATTGCTGAACGTCTTCGCAGGCTCCGGCGCCGCTGTCCGCAACGTCCTGCAGAACCGGGCGACAATGGCTACGGCTGGCGGGAGCGTGTCGGACGGCCGGCAGCTTCGACTTGTGACGACCGCCGCGCCGGATGGGGTGACGCACAAACGTGCTATGACTCTCGGCGGTTTGGAACCATCTCGCTGGCCGTGCGCGGCAACGCCCGCCCGTCATAAGCCTCGAAGCCCAGTGAAAGCGCCAAGCAGGCGAGTTCGACGGTCTTCGGGATCTCGACCTTCTTACCGTCGCGGTCGCCCTTCTCGTAATACTGGATGACACGCTTTTTCAGGCCGAGCTTTTCAGCGGCATCCTTCTGCTTGAAGCCGAGGGATTTTCGCCAGGCGCGAAAGGCATCGGGATCCATGAGCGGGTCCTTTCTGACGGGTGGCCGAACGGTCATAATGCCCGCGTGAGCCATATCGCGTGCTGAAGCCCACAGTTGAAACGTCCTGGCAAAGGCTCGCCTGTCGGTTCGCACCGACTGACGCTCCTCGTCGCCAGGTTTTCAGGCAGCCAGCTTCTCATGCTTGTTCGCGTCGATGAGTTCGAAGAAGCGGGCGAACAGGTAGTGCGAATCCTGCGGACCGGGCGAAGCCTCCGGGTGATGCTGCACCGAAAACACCGGCTTGCCGGTGATGCGCAGGCCGCAATTGGTGCCGTCGAACAGCGAGCGGTGGGTTTCCTCGACACCCTCGGGCAACGAATCGGTCGCGACCGCGAAGCCGTGGTTCATCGATACGATCTCGACCTTTCCTGTGGTGAAATCCTTAACCGGATGGTTGGCGCCATGATGGCCATGACGCATCTTTTCCGTCTCGCCGCCGAGCGCCAGTGCCAGAAGTTGGTGTCCCAGGCAGATGCCGAAGATCGGAACGCTCGCCTCGATGAGCGCCTTGATCACCGGTACGGCATATTCCCCGGTCGCGGCTGGATCGCCGGGGCCGTTCGACAGAAACACGCCATCCGGGTTGTGGCCGAGGATCTCGTCGGCGCTCGCCGTCGGCGCCACCAATATCACCTTCGCGCCCTGGCCAGCCATCAGACGGAGAATGTTCTTCTTGGTGCCGTAGTCGACGGCGACGATGGTGTAGCGCGGATCGGTCTCGTTCGAGTAGCCGGTGTCCCAAACCCAGGGTTTCTGGTTCCAGGGCTCGAGCTGGCCGCTCGCTGCGTCCTTGGCGAGGTCGAGGCCTTCGAGGCCGCCCCAGGCCGCGGCCCGCGCCTTGAGATCGTCGACGTCAAAGCGGCCATCGGGATCGTGCGCGATGACGGCGTTGGGCATGCCCTTTTCGCGAATCAGCGCGGTCAGCGCGCGGGTGTCGATGCCGGAGAGCGCGATGATGCCGCGGGCCTTCAGCCAGGCATCGAGATGGCCCGACGAGCGATAGTTCGAAGGTTCGGACACGTCTGCACGGAAGATCGCGCCGACGGCGCCCGTGGCGTGGGCAGGTACGAGATCTTCCTGGTCATCTTCGTTGGCCCCCACGTTGCCGATGTGCGGGAACGTGAAGGTGACGATCTGCCGATCATAGGAGGGATCGGTCAGGATTTCCTGATAGCCGGTTAGTGCTGTGTTGAAGCAGAGCTCGGCCTCGATGGCGCCGGTGGCGCCGAGTCCGTAGCCCTCGATCACCGTGCCGTCGGCCAGTACCAGGAGGGCGGTGATCTTGCGCGTCGTCCAGCCATCGGTCATCGGTTTTGTCCTCTTATCCATTCCCGTCCGCCGGATCCGCTGGACGTCAGTTCTGTCGTCGCGGTCGGTTGGCAGCCTAACGCGCGCGGCATCAGTTCAACGCGGCGGCATGGGGTCGCTCGCGATATCGGCCTTTGGGCGCTGTGACGCAAGGTTCTTGCGCGCAGCGCGGCAACTCTCTACATGCGCGTCGCATCGAACGGCAAGAGTGCGCTGCCGCAATTGCCACTGCGCGCATGGACGTAACGGTTGGCTGGGCTCGCCCGCAACCTTCGGACACGATGCTCTGCGGATCGAATCGGACAGACGACGCCGACGAAGGTCGCGCGCCGAAAGTGAGGAATGTCGTGGAGATGGCGCTCTACGAGACAAGCTGCGAAAGGGCGGGGCTTTACCTTTTCGTCGAAGCGGTATGGATTAGGGTCACGGCGGCTGCGGCTCGCACGTTCGGACCACGGGAATGGATTTTGAAGTCATGACCATGCGCGAGCAGTTTGCGGACGCTCTGAACGAGGCGATCAAGAATCAGGACAAGCGCCGCGTGGGTATGCTTCGCCTGATCAACGCCGCCATCAAGGACCGGGACGCTGCAAATCGCGTCGCAGGCCGCGATCCGGTGGGCGACGACGAGATGCTGCAGATCCTCGTCAAGATGATCAAGCACCGGATTGAGGCTGCCAAGGAATCTGAAGACTCGGGCCGCTTGGAACTTGCCGAGCAGGAGCGCGACGAGATCACGGTGATTCGCGAACTCCTGCCACCGCAATTCGACCCCTGCGAGGTCGAGCGGGTATGCCGCGAAGTGGTAGAGGCCACCGACGCCAGGGGTCTGCGCGATGTCGGCCGCTGCATGAATGCGCTCAAAGAACGCTATCCCGGCAAGATGGACATGGGCAAGGCGTCGACCGTGGTAAAGGACCTTCTTCGCTAACGGCA
>JBBSUS010000319.1:0-4162 GCA_038234195.1 Hyphomicrobiales bacterium
CCGGCGGCTTCAGGCCGGTGACTTCGACAACGGCCTCGGCGACAGCGTCCATCCGCGCCTGTTCGGGGCCGCGATTGATCTGACGCGCAATCATGGTGAAGCCCAGCGCGGCATAAAAGGCGAGCGATCGTTCGGTGTCGACCACCGTGATCGCCGAATGATCGATGCCGAGGCAGGGCGAATCGGATTCTGACTTTGCACAAAGCGCGCGCCAAGGCTCCGGCACGTCGCCGACCGGAAATTCCAGAAACTCTAGCGGGTGGCCGTCCGGATCGCGGAACTTGAAGGCGGTGACACCTCCGGACGCCGAAGGAAGCATCTGCGGGCCCGCGGTGGAGATTGCCGACCAGCCGGCGCATCGCGAGAGGCGCGTCATCGCGGCGGCCATATTGGACACGATGATTGCGCAATGCTGGAAGGCGATGGAATTCGATGGCGCCGTTTGCACGATCGACGTGTCCGCGACGCGAGCACGCGCGGGAGCAGAGTCTCGCAGCGATTGCGCGGTCGCCGCTCCGTTTCCCAACTGTGCGGCCCACAGTTCTATCCGCTGGCCACCCAGGACGAGCGTCACGAAAGGCGCGTCTTGCGCAATCTGCCGACATCCGAATGCAGCAACGTAGAAACGCGCAGCAGCCTCGACGTTGCGGCAAAACAGTCGAATGGCCGCGATCCGCAAAGCCCCGGTGTCGGCGTGTCCGCCCCCGCTCCCGGCCCCTGCGCTCATGGAAACGGCACCCCGCGCCGGTCAAGGAAGATCGAATAGAGCGTGTGGGACCCGCCGATGAACAGACGGTTGCGATGCAGGCCGCCGAAGGTGAGGTTCGAAACCCGATAGGGGATCTTGATCTTGCCCATCACATGCCCGTCCGGCGCGATGCAATGCACCCCGTCGCCGGCGCTCGACCAGATATTGCCGTCCTCGTCGACGGTCATCCCGTCGCAATAGCCGGGCGTCACCTTGTGGAAAACCGCCCCTTCCGACAACTCATTTTTCGCATCGACGTCGAAGACGCGGATGCACTGATCGGGGTCGGAATATCGCTGGTCGCCGGTCTCGGCGACGTACAGCTTCTTCTCGTCCGGCGAAAAGGCGAGGCCGTTCGGTCCGCCGAAATCCGACGCCACCACCGCGATCTCGCCGCTGGCCGGATCGAAGCGATAGAGCGCCGGCGGCTGCTCGCTCTCCTGCCGGCCACCTTCATAGTCGTTGGAAATGCCGTAGAGCGGATCGGAAAACCAGATCGACCCGTCGGACTTGACCACGACGTCATTCGGCGCGTTCAGCCGTTTGCCGTCATGTCGGTCGACGAGTTTGGTCAACCCTCCGTCGTGTTCGGTGCGATAGAGGCAACGGCCGTGATGGGAGCAGGAGATCAGCCGGCCCTGCCTGTCACGCGTCTGGCCGTTGGCGTAGTCGGAGGGGGCGCGATAGACCGAGACGCCGCTCTCCTGCGACCACCGCATGATCCGGTTGCGCGGCAGATCCTGAAAGAGCAGGCAGTTCCAGTCCCCCATCCAGACGAGGCCCTCAAGCCAGCGAAATCCGTCTGCCAGCGTCTCGAGACCCGCATTGGAAAGGATGTAGCCGCAAAAGTCGGGATCGATGATCTCGAAGGGATGGAGACGGTCGATTTCGTCGCTCATCATCGCCTCACGTGAAACGGCAGGGCGTGATCTTCTGGCGCTTTGTATCGAACTGCACGATCATCAGCGTTGCCGGCTGGTTGCCGACAGTTGTCGAGCGATGCCCTTTCTTGCCATCCTGTTCCTGGCACCCCTGGTCTTCCCCGAACGAAACCTCGCCCCGTCCGAATTCGCGTTTGGTGCCATCCATCGCTTCCACCGACCATTTGCCCGAAAGCGGTATGATCCATTGTGGCGCTGGGTTCTCATGCCAGGTGCCGATCCAGCCAACCGGAAGCACAGTAAACATCGTCGTCATGCCATCGTGGTGCTTGTTGCCCTTCCATTGTGGATCGGCATCACCCATCGAGCCCAGTTCGAACTCGGTCATGACGCATCTCTTCTGCCGGCTTTCACCCTGGTCGTCGACATAGAGATGCCAGTATTCGACCGTTGGCATGTGGTTTTGATCGCTCATCGGTTTCTCCTTCTTGTTCAGAGCGTGATCGGGGCTGAGGAGGACGCGGGAGACGGCGTTGGGGCGCCACCCACGAATGTGCCGGCGACGGATGTCGAGTAGGGATGTGTCGAGGAAAGCGGGGATTTGAAGAACGCATCGACCGACCCGGCATTCGGCCCGAAGGTCACCATCAGGAAGCCTCCCGCGACAGCGAAGTTCTTGAGGAAGTCCCAGAAGACCTCGCGCCCTTCGCTCTTGCCGACAAGGGTGAAGTCTCCCTCTTTCCAAAAGCGCTTCCACAAAAGGGCCGTCGTGGCGCAATAGCCGGCAAGGACAAGCCCCGCCAAGCGATCGGCAAAGCCTGTCAGGATGCCGAGCGACATGAAAATCTCCACAAAAATGCCGCCGCAGATCAACGTCTTCGCGACGGTAGCGGACGAGAACGTCTGCGCGGCCTGATGGGTCGCATCAGAGAAATTCAACAGCTTGTCCAGCGCGCTGAAGGGCAGGAACAAAAGCACCAGCGAGAGCCGCACGAGCAACGTGATCACGATTTCGATGGTCATGGCGCTGCGGAACCCTTTGCTGAATGTCGTCTCCGCTTAATCGCCGAGCGGCCGCTTCGTTTCATCAGGCAAGATTACGGAATCGTAGGGCACCGCGAGGGAACGGCCCCGCTGTGCGGGCGGTTCATTCGCTAGGCAAACATCAGGAAGCGCAGGGGATCCGACATGCGTGAAGACCATTACGACGTCGTCATCGTCGGCTCCGGCCCCGGCGGTGGGACAATGGCGTGGGCACTCGCCCAGACCGGAAAGCGTGTCATCGTCATCGAGCGCGGCGATTATCTCAAGCGTGAACGCGAGAACTGGGACACAGACGCAGTGTTCCGGAAGGGCCGCTACCAGGTCGACGAGACCTGGCGGTCATCCTCCGGCGAGACCTTCAAGCCAGGCCTGCATTACTTCGTCGGCGGCAATTCAAAAGTCTATGGCGCGGTGCTGTTTCGCCTGCGCGAAGAGGATTTCCAAGGCATCCGCCACCCCGACGGCATCTCGCCGGAATGGCCCGTGAAATACGATACGTTCGAGCCCTATTATCAGGCCGCCGAAGAGCTGTTTCAGGTCCACGGCGTGCATGGCGAGGATCCGACGGAGCCGTGGTCGAGCGGCGCATATCCAAAGCCACCGATCAGCCACGAGCCTCGCATCGCCGAACTCTCCGAAGGCCTCAAGCTGGAGGGGCTGAACCCATTCCACCTGCCAATGGGTGCGCTGATGGAGGAGAACGGCAAGGGCGGTACCCTGCCCCATTCGCCGTTGCTGCGTTGCGATCCCTTCGACGGCTATCCGAGCCTCACCAACGGCAAAGCCGACAGCCAGATCATCTGCATCGACCCGGCGCTGAAGGCTCATGACAACCTGACCCTCCTGACGAACGCTTATGTCGACAAATTGCAAACCGACGCAAGCGGCGGCACGGTCACCGGCGTCGAGACGATCGTGGAGGGCCAGCGCCACGTCATTACAGGCGACATCGTCGTCGTCGCCTGCGGCGCCCTCTCCTCGGCGCTTCTCTTCCTGCGCTCGGCGAACGACGCCCATCCGGACGGGCTTGCGAACCGGTCAGGCCTCGTCGGTCGCAACTACATGCGCCACAACAATGCGACCGTTCTGGCGATCTCCAAGACGCCGAATCCAACGCAATTCCAGAAAACGCTCGGCATCAACGATTTCTACCACGGCCACGCCAAGTCACCGATGAACGATTGGGAATATCCGCTTGGCCACATTCAGATGGTCGGCAAGTCAGACGGGACCCAGATCGAAGTCGAGGGCCTGCCCGGCTTCATGCAATGGTTGCCGGCAAAACCCTTCGAATGGATCGCCGAGCACTCGATCGACTTCTGGATGACGTCCGAGGATCTGCCGATCCGCGAAAACCGCGTCTTTTATTCGAACGGCCAGGTCCATCTCGATCTCGACGAGACCAACGTCGAAGCCCACAAGCGGCTGCGCGAGACATTGCGGACCATCTGCTCCAAGGTCGACATCCATCCGCATCTCTTCGATCGCA
>JBBSUS010000320.1:0-4145 GCA_038234195.1 Hyphomicrobiales bacterium
CCAATCGCGCCTTTGCAGAACCGGTCGGGCGTCTGATCAGGCCCTGGTGGCCGGGCTCGGGATCGGCAGGCGCGAGGCTGAGCGGCTGGCCGGGATCAAGGCCCTGGGGGCCGGGTCGCGGACGGTAACGGCGGTGACGCCGGGCATGTCGAAGCCGTCTTTGACGACTGTTTCGGCCGGGCTGCGGCTCGCAATGGCGAGCGTCGGGCGATCGTGGGTCAGCGCCCTGGTGACGGCACCGGTCGCCATGGCGTCGCGTGCCCTGACGCCGGCTGCGGCCACTGCGGGATCGGTGCGGCCGGCCTTCGGATCGACCCCGGCGAAGCGCTTTTGAAGGGTCGAACGCGGGTCGACCGAGGAGTCGAGAAAGCCGTACGCGATCTGGATGCCGTCACCGACCCGCTCGGCCGCAAAGCGGGCGAGGTTTCCGCCGGCGGCACAGGCGTTGGGCGCGCGGTCGCAGAATCCGGAGAGGTCAGAGAGCGCGGCCTGGGCCCCCTGGAAGGTCGAGAAGACGTCGATGCCGGCTGCGGATTCGGCGCTCCCGTTCGACCGGCCGGTGAGGCTTGGCACGACCAGAGCGACGAGACCGAGGAAGAAGGCTGATTTCAGAACGAAGCGGATCATGGAAGCTTTCCGGTTTTCGGATCGAACGGCCGGTCGGGTTCTTGGTTCCGGCGGCACTGGAGGGACGATGGCATGGAAGGCTCGAAGCCGACGTTGAAACTCAGAGATGGTTTTGATTCAAATTCGATCGATTCGCTGATGATCGCGAGCGTGTGGAAATGCGACGCCGTCGCGTGTTGCGGCCGAATCAACAGCTTGGTCAAGGTTTGGGCGTTGCCGTTCCCGGTTTGATTCAAAGCCGTCAGACCCCGTTAACCATGCCGGCAATCGATCTCGCAGAACCCTGGGCAAAAGCCCGACAACATGGGGATCAGGCGACCAGGAGCGCGATGGTTTATGGCTTCCTTAAACCGTGGCACCCATGATCGGAACCGAGCCGCCTTCGGGGTCGGGCCGGGTGATTCTTGCCTGGAACGCCCCGCGACGCGGCGCTTGTTCCAGTGTGAGTGCGTTGATGATCGAGGCGACCGAGATCGGAAGGAGCCAGGAGCCCTCACGGGCGGTCCGACCGTTCCTGCTGCGCGACCGCCTCGACGACCTCGTCGGCGATCGGGTCGCCGCACCGGGCGAGCGGCTTCGCCAGGGTCTGGCGATTGGTTCGCTGATCGGAGCCGGGCTGCTCGGCGTTGTCGCTTCGTTGGTATTGGCGGTCGTCGGCACTGGCGTTCCTGCGATCGTGGCCCCGCTCTGCATTGCCGGACTTTGCCTCGGAGCTGCCGCCTACCTGTCCATGACGGGCGCGTTCGGTCACGTCGTCTGGCTGGTCTGGACCGCGGTCGTGATCGGTCTCGGATACGGATTGACCCTTTCCCCTGACATCGGCGCCGCAGGACTGGCGCTGTTTGCCGTCGTTCCGCTCGAGAGCCTGCGGCTTAAGAAGCGTGTGTTGACCGCCGGGCTCAGCGCGTCCTCCGCAGCGGGTGTCGCGGCGCTCTGCGTGCTGGCACCAGCTCAGTTCTCGATGACGGCGGCAGCGGCGCTGCCGATCGCCGTTTCGGGTCTCTATCTCGCATCCCTGGTGCTGCGGCAGCGCGTGGTGGTCGGCCCCTCGCCGTTGGCCGCCAGCGAAACACTGGGTGGCCGTCACGGGAGCAGCTCTCTCGACGAGGCGGCGGATCTGTTCGGCGTCGCGATGATGCGCCTGACGTTCGAGGGGCGAATCGTCGGGATGTCCGCCGCGGCATCGGCGATGTTGGTTGGCGATGGGCACGAGGATTGCGCGCGCACAGATTTCGATGGCAAGGCGCTGCTCGACCTTGTGCATGTCGCAGATCGTGTCGCCTTTCTGCAGGGCATCGATCGGACCCGGAGCGGGGAGCGGATCGAGGCGCGGACGCGACTTCGTCAGGCGAACGGCCTCTACCTCGAATGTCGCATTCACCTGTCGATGGTCCCTCCGACCCGTAACGATGAGTTTGCCGATGGGGACCTTTCCGGCGGAAGGGCCGCCAACGGAGAGATCGTCGTGCGGATCGAAGACGCGTCACCGGCAGGGCTTACCGGCGGTGTTTCAGCGCTCGAGCAGGCGCTGGACGCGGCCAACCAGTCGTCGGCGGCGAAGAGCCATTTCCTGGCCGCCGTCAGCCACGAATTGCGCACGCCGCTCAATGCGATCATCGGGTTTTCCGACATTCTGCATCATGAATTCTTCGGTGGTTTCGAGACCGAGCGGCAGAAGGAATATGTCGGGCTGATCCGCCAGTCGGGGCAGCATCTCCTGTCGGTTGTGAACGGCCTGCTCGACGTGTCCAAGATCGAGGCGGGGCGCTACGAACTGTCGCCGGAGCCGCTGGTCGTCAGTGAGGTGATGGCGCTGGCCGCCGGGGTCATGCGCGACGAGGCGGTCGGCAAGAACCTGCGCCTCGACATCCGCCTGGGTTGCCGTGACGCCAGCATCGTCGCCGACCGGCAGGCGTGCCACCAGATCCTCCTCAATCTCTTGTCGAATGCCGTGAAGTTTACCGATGTCGGCGTGGTGACCCTGGAAAGCCGCCTCCTCGACGGGGCGATCGAGATGTCGGTCTGCGACACGGGCATCGGCATTCCGCCGGAAGACGTCAAACGCCTCGGCCTGCCCTTCGTGCAGGTCTCGTCCGGCCATGCCCGCCGCTACCAGGGCACCGGCCTCGGCCTGTCATTGGTGAAGGGGCTCGCCGAACTCCATGGCGGTGCCCTGACCATCCACAGTCAGCCGAAGATCGGGACAAAGGTCACCGTTCGGCTGCCGCTCGACTGCACGCAGCCGGGCGATCCGTCACTGATCCTCAAGGAAAATGTCGTAGCTCTGAACGATGCCCGCACAAAAACGCACCCCATCCCGCAGATCCCCGCAGCGCGCCGCACGGCCTAACCTGCCGCTTCGGCTCTTCGGCTTCGGCCTGAAGGGTGCGGGGGCGGTGGCCGGCGCGACGAAACGTACGGTCGCCAAGCGGCCGGCGACGTCGCTCGGTCTATCGGCCTTCGCCATCCTGTTTGCCGGCGTTTCCGCCAATGCGCTGTATGGCCAGGCCGGGCACAGGCACGGCAATCCGATGCTGGCGACGCGCCTTGGTGCGGCGACTGACGGACGCGCCGTTGGGTCGACGAACGGTGATGCGGCAGTGCCGCTCGTGCGCGAGGTGCAGGAAGCGCTGGCCGGCGCCGGCTATTATCGGCAGTCGATCGACGGGCGGCCGGGGCCGGCCACCGAGAGGGCGATCCGCGCCTTCCAGAAGGCGCACGATCTGAAGCCGGAAGGGGCGGCGACACC
Source organism: Hyphomicrobiales bacterium (assembly GCA_038234195.1). Lineage (GTDB taxonomy): Bacteria > Pseudomonadota > Alphaproteobacteria > Rhizobiales > Rhizobiaceae > Aurantimonas. The sequence continues at coordinate 3,377 of JBBSUS010000320.1, forward strand.
GCTTGTCCTCTCGCAGATACGTCAGATCGCCGGTATCTCTGCCACCGGTGCGCCGAACCCCTCGCCGCGGCCGAACGAGTTGGCGAGTCTTTCGGAGCGTATGGGCGCCATCTCGGACGCGGCAAACCGCCCCGTGCCGGACCAGTCGACGGACGGGCCGGACGATGCGATCGACGACGCCATCGCCGGATTGAGCGATGCCGAGCTTGTCAAACAGATCCAGGCGGGGCTGAGCTCGGCGCAGGTCGCCGAGCTTTCGGCCGACGGTATCGCCGGTGCACGGACCCGCGAGGCGATCCGCACCTTTCAGGCGCTGGAAGGACTGGACGTGACCGGCAAGCCGGAGCCGCAAATCCTGGAACGGTTGATCGCCATCGGCGCTGTCCAGTGACGGCTCATTTCAAGCGATGAGAATCACCAGCGAATTGTTCGTCGCCCAGCTTCTGCGCCGGGTCTTTGCCGACGGTGGCTTTGCCGCGGTCTCGCGCAAGGGGGCCGCCGAAGCGGGAGCGATCTTCGTCGTGGCGCGCGTGCGATCGGGTGCGGTGATGCTCTACGGGCCGGCGCCGCAGAGCCTGCGCGAGGATGTGGGCGGACGCGAGTTTCTGCTGGAGCCGGCCAGCGACGAGGCGGGGATGGATGCGCGATTTTTGCGGGAAGCGCGGTTCGATCCGGACTTCTGGGTGGTCGAGATCGAGACCGATGCGCCCAATAATTATCTCGATCTGGCCGAGGCCTGACGGAATCCAGGAGCGCGAACGTTCGTCCC
>JBBSUS010000321.1:0-4128 GCA_038234195.1 Hyphomicrobiales bacterium
CACCACCGAGAGCTTCGACGCCGAGCGCCTCAATCGCCTGGTGAAGTAGGTGAGCTGCCCGCGCCTTCAGCGCGACGGGCGCAGTGCCGACTTTGGACGGAAGGCCTTGCAGAGCGTCGGATCGGTTTCGATGTAGGGGCCGCCGACGAGATCGATGCAGTACGGCACGGCGGCGAAGATGCCGGGCACGGCAGGCGTTGCGTGGGGCAGGCCTTCTAGGGTTTCGGAGATCGATTTCGGCTGACCCGGCAGGTTGATGATCAACGTGCGATTCCGCACGACTGCCACCTGGCGCGACAGGATGGCCGTCGGCACGAAGGCGAGGCCGATGCGCCGCATCTGCTCGCCGAAGCCCGGCATCACCTTGGTGGCCACCGCCAGCGTCGCCTCCGGCGTAACGTCGCGCAGCGCCGGGCCGGTGCCGCCGGTGGTCAGGATGAGGTCGGCGCCGGCCTGGTCGGCCAGTTCGCAAAGACACGCGCGAATCGCCTCCTCGTCGTCGGCGATGAGCCGGGTCAGCCAGTCGACCGGATTGCGCACCGCGCGCGCCAGCCAGTCGCGCAGCGCAGGAATGCCCTTGTCCTCGTACACACCTGACGACGCCCGGTCGCTCACCGACACCAGGCCGATGCGGACCGTCTCCAGCGGGGCGGCGTCGGCCGGCTCAGGCATCGCCGTGATCGTGCTCGCGGATGAATCGGAACAGCTCGCGGAAGGCGCGGCCGCTGCGCTGCTCGGGCGAAAGCGACGCGTCCTTGCGGGCGTTGCGGACGAGGGTGCGCAGTTGCTGCAGGTCGGCGTCGCCGTGGGCGTGGCCGAAGCGCGTCGCCGCCTCATCGTCGGCGATGAGCTCGGCCCGCCATTGTTCGGCCCGGTGCAACGCGAGCGCGTCGCGGGCGGGACCGATCCGCCGCTCGGCGATCGCCTGGCGGATCGGCTCGATGTCGACTCCGCGCATCAGTTTGCCGACCCGCTGCAGCTGGCGACGGCGCGCCTCGTGGCTGCGCATCCGCCGGGCATCGCGCAGCGCGTCCAGAAGGGGCTCGCCGAGATCGAGGCGGACCAGAACGGCGTCGGGGAAATCGACAAGCGCCTCGCCGAGCGATTGCACCTCGTGCGACTCGGCCTTGCGGCGGGTCTTGCTCGGGCGTCCGGGAGTCGCAATTCCGCTCGTCGGAGCGTCGGCGAGCGAAGGGCGGACGGTCATGTGGAAGAAGCGTGAAGGGCGTCGTTATGATAGCCCGCGCCCGTTTCCTCGCGTCCGTCGCGACCCCCCACCATGCCCTGTCCATGAGCGGCTCCCCGCCCGCCACCACGTCGTCGACCGCGACCTTCGCGTTCACGCGCGATCGCTTTCGCGAACTCGTCGAATCGGCGCTGGCCCAGGCGCGCTCTGTGGGCGCCAGCGACGCGGTGGCCGAGGTCTCCGAAGGCGTCGGCCTGTCCGTCTCGGTGCGAAAGGGCGAGACCGAAAGCGTCGAACGCAACCGCGACAAGTCGATGAGCGTCACGGTCTACATCGGGCGCCGCCGCGGCAACGCCAGCAGCTCGGACTTCTCTGCGGCGGCAATCGAGCAGACCGTTCGCGCGGCGCGCGACATCGCCCGCTTCACCGCCGAGGACAGCGCTGCCGGCCTTCCCGATCCCGCGGACCTTGCCGACGAGAACGCCGCCGTCCGGGATCTGGATCTGTTCCATCCATGGAGCATCGACGCCGAGGGCGCCATCGAGATCGCCTCCCGTTGCGAGGCGGCGGCGCTGAGCGTCGACCGCCGGATCACCAATTCCGAGGGCGCCGGCGTCTCCGTGCAGCAGTCGCATTTCTACGCCGCCAACACGCACGGGTTCGGCGCGGGCTACGCGAGCTCCCGACATTCGATCTCGGTGGCGCCGATCGCGTCGCTGCCGAGACGCGGCGGCGACGACATGCAGCGCGACTCCTGGTACACCTCGATGCGCTCGCCGGATGACCTGGCGCCCGCCGAGGCCGTCGGTCGGTATGCAGCGGAACGGGCACTGTCCCGCCTGGGCTCGCGCAAGGTGAAGACCTGCGAGGCGCCGGTGCTGTTCGAGGCTTCGCTGGCGTCCGGACTGCTGGGCGCCTACGTTCAGGCGACGAGCGGCGGTGCGCTGTATCGCAAATCGACCTTCCTGCTTGACAGCCTGGGCACCCGGGTACTGCCCGAGCATGTCGACATCGACGAGGATCCGCACGTGCTTCGGGGCAAGGGCAGCGCGCCGTTCGACGACGAGGGTGTCGCGACGCGCTCGCGACGGATCGTCGAAGCGGGCGTCGTGGCGAGCTATTTCCTGTCGAGCTACTCGGCACGCAAACTCGGCATGCGAACGACCGGCCATGCCGGGGGCTCCCACAACCTGAGTCTGACCTCGCGCCGGACGGCCGCCGGTGACGATCTCGAGGCCATGCTGAGAAAGCTCGACCGGGGTTTGTTCGTCATCGAGCTGATGGGGCAGGGCGTCAACCATGTCACCGGCGATTACTCGCGGGGCGCCGCCGGCTTCTGGGTGGAAGGAGGCCGGATCGCCTTCCCGGTCGACGAGGTGACGATCGCCGGCAATCTGCGCGAGATGTTCGCCGCGATCCCGGCCATCGGCGCCGATGCCTACACCGCCGGCAGCAGGACGGTCGGCTCGGTGCTGATCGAGCGCATGAAGATCGCCGGCTCCTGAGGCTCTCCCTCCCGTCCTGCGCGGGTAAATCCTCTGGGTATCGCTCGGACAGGCACGTAAAATTGACCGATTCCCCTGCTCGAAAAAAAGGAGTCAACCGTATGCAACGTCGTTCCGTCATTCGTGGAGCCGGTATCGCCGGTGTGCTGGCCGCTGGCGCCGCGCCCGCCATCGTCAACGCCCAGGCCAACATTCGCTGGCGCCTCGCTTCCAGTTTCCCCCGTTCGCTCGACACCATCTTCGGTGCCGCCGACACCTTCGCCAAGTCGATGAGCGCGATGTCGGGCGGCAAGTTCGTGATCACCACCCACGCGGGCGGCGAGCTGATGCCGGCGTTCGGCGTGGTCGACGGCGTGCAGAACGCCACCGTCGAGATGGCGCACACGGCGCCCTATTACTTCTTCGGCAAGGACCCGACGTTCGCGCTCGGTTGCGCCATCCCGTTCGGCCTGAACAGCCGGCAGATGACGGCCTGGATGCTGGAGGGCAACGGCCTCAAGCTGATGCGCGAGTTCTATGCCAAGTACAACATCATCAACTTCGTGGGCGGCAACACCGGCGCCCAGATGGGTGGCTGGTTCCGCAAGGAGATCAAGTCGCTGGCCGACGTGAAGGGCCTGAAGTTCCGCATCGGCGGCTTCGGCGGCAAGGTGATCGAGCGCATCGGTGGCGTGCCGCAGAACATCCCCGGTGGCGAGATCTATCAGTCGCTCGAGAAGGGCACCATCGATGCGGCCGAGTGGGTCGGCCCCTACGACGACGAGAAGCTCGGCTTCTACAAGGTCGCTCCGTTCTATGCCTATCCGGGCTGGTGGGAGGGCGGCCCGCAGCTTGACTTCTACATCAACACCAAGGCCTACGAAGGCCTCTCCGCCGAGTACAAGGCGATGGTCGAGGCGGCGACGCTGCATGCCGCGACGGAGATGCAGGCGAAATACGACGCGCGCAATCCGGCCGCCCTCAAGCGGCTGGTCGGCGGCGGTGCCAAGCTGTTCCGGTTCCCGAAGGACACCATGGACGCGGCCTTCAAGGAAGCCATTGCGCTCTACAGCGAACTGAGCGGCAGCAACCCGGCGTGGAAGAAGATCTACGAGGACTACTCGACGTTCCGCCGCGACGCCAACCTCTGGTTCCGCTTCACCGAAGCCGGCTTCGACGACTTCATGCAGGCGCAAAAGCTCTGAGCGTCCGTTTCTCTCCCGAGCCCCGCGCGATCCGCGGGGCTTTTTTTATCGCTTCCTGGCCTCTTCGGCGGCCCGCTCGAAGGGGTCGAGGGCCGGTGACGCCGGGGCCGTGGAGGCTGCCCCTGGTGCGGCCGGCGGCGTCGCCGGACCGAACAGCTTGTTGGCGTCCATCTCGATCTTCTGATCCGACGGCTTGAAGTCGAACTGGATATTGGTGATGTCGATCTCGGCGGCCTTCTGTCGACCGCCCGTG
>JBBSUS010000322.1:0-4118 GCA_038234195.1 Hyphomicrobiales bacterium
ACATAGTCGTAGATCGCCACCGAAAGCACCTTCGTCTCGCCCGGTATGCTGCCGCCTATCATCAGGACTACGCCGAATTCGCCGACGGTATGGGCGAAGCCGAGCACTGCACCGGTGAGGAAACCCGGCAGTGCCAGCGGCAGGGCGATGGTTACGAAGCGGTCGAACGGCGAAGCGCGCAGCGTCGCCGCAGCTTCGAAGGGCCGCTCGCCGATCGCTTCGAAGGCGGTGCGGATCGGCTGGACGACGAAGGGCAGCGAATAGATCACCGAACCAATCACCAGCCCTTCGAAGGAAAAGGCGAGGGTGCGCAGGCCGAGAAGCCCGCCGAGCCCGTTCGGACCGAGGGCGACCAGAAGATAGAAGCCGAGTACCGTCGGCGGCAGGACTATCGGCAGGGCGACGAGCGCCGCAACCACTTCCTTCCAGCGCGCCTTCGAGCGGGCGAGCCACCAGGCGAGGGGGGTGCCGACGAGGAGGAGGATCAGCGTCGTCAGGCCGGCGAGTTCGGCGGTAAGGCGGACCGGAATGAGGATGTCGTCGTCGAACATGTAGTCCTGGTCTGTGCGGGGTCTGGAAGGCAGCGCTTACGACGCGCCGTCAGCCCCGGTGTCGTAACCGTATTTCCTGATGATGACGGCGGCTTCCGGGCCCTTGAGGAAGTCGATGAAGGCCTTGGCGGTTGCACTGTCCTTGCCGGTGTCGAGCAGCACCGCGTCCTGACGGATCGGTGTATAGAGATCGCTTGGCACGTTCCAGCGCGAGCCGCCGTCCTTGCCGGCGATCTGCGACAGTGCGACGATGCCGAGCTCGGCGTTGCCCGTCTCGACGAACTGGAAGGCCTGGGCGATGTTGGTGCCTTCGACGATTTTGGATTTGAGGTCGTCATAGACGCCGAGCTTCCGCATCGCCTCGATGGCGGCCGTTCCATAAGGGGCCGTCTTCGGGTTGGCGATTGCGAGCTTGTCGAACTCGCCGTTTTTTAGCGTCTCGCCGTCCTTCACCAGCTGCGAATCTGCTGAATACAGCACGATCTTGCCGATGGCATAGGTGAATTGCGAGCCCTTCACCGCAAGCCTGTCATCGACGGCCTTTGTCGGCCGGGAATCGTCGGCGGCGAGGAACACCTCGAACGGCGCGCTCTGGGAAATCTGTGTGAACAGCGTGCCCGTCGAGCCGAAGGAAAGTTCGGCCGTGTCGCCGGTCTTTGCCGTAAAGGCCGCTGCGAGTTCCTTGGCCGCCTCGGTGAAGTTTGCCGCGACCGCGACGTTGGTGGAAGCGGCGAAGGCCGGAACGGCGACCGACGTCGAGATAAGGATTGTCAGGCCGGTCAGCACTGCACCGGCGGATCGGGAGTCGAAGATCGTCATGGCTCTATCCGATATGTTTCATTGAACATAACGTAGCCAAGATGACGGCATCTCGCCATCGTTATTTTTTGCTGGATATATCGGGCAATGCCTTTGAGATCGCCGGGCGCATCAGCGCCCTCAGGGCATCCAGATCGGGAGCGATCGCCGCTTCGGCGGCGGCCTCAAGCGCGCGATAATGGGCCAGCACCGCTTCGCCGGTCGGTGTCAGTCCGGCGCCGCCGCCTTTTTCACCGCCGCGCGAGGATACCACAAGGGGACTTGCGAACGCGGCGTTGAGGGTTTCAACAAGGCTCCAGGCGCGCTTGTAGCTCATCTTCATGCGCCGGCCGGCAGCGGCAATCGAGCCGGTCTGGGCGATGCCGTCCAGAATGTCGGCCTTGCCGGGCCCAAGGTTCGTCTGCGCGTCGAGCCGCACGCGCAGCAGCGCAAGGTCGGGACGGTCGGCATGGGGCGACGGTTTTGCGGGCATTTCGGTGTGTCGTTCCTTTCCGGTCTTGCTGCAGGCGTGACAGGTCAGCCGCGATCGGCGGCCGAATCCTGGGCGGGCGAGACCTTTGGCGCGATGACCTCGAGCGCCCGATTGGCGAGCGCCGCCTTGGTGTCACCACCGGGTGTGTCCGTTGTGCCGCCGGCCACGGTGACCGTCGGAAAGGCAAACTGGATGCCGCTTTCGGCAAAGCGCTGCTTGATCATCGCATAGGCCTGGCGGCGGATGGCGAATTGTTCGCCGGGCTTTGTCATCATCTTCATGCGGATCTGGATGGCGAAGTCGCCGAACTGCTCGACGCCCTGCATTTTCAGCGTCTCGAGAATGTGCGGGGCAAATTCCGGCTCCTCGGCCAACTCCTTGCCGATCTGCTTGACGACCTTCTTGGCGAGGTTGAGGTCGGTGTCGTAGGTGACGCCGACCTGAATCTTGTCGATCACCCAGTCGCGCGAATAATTGGTGATCTTGTCGAGCGCGCCGAACGGCACGGTGTGCAGTGCCCCGCGATGGTGGCGGATTTTCAGGGAGCGCAGCGAAAAGGCCTCGACGGTGCCGCGGATGTTGCCGCTCTCGATGTATTCGCCGATGCGGAAGGCGTCGTCGAGCAGGAAGAAGAAACCCGAGATGAAGTCCTTGACCAGGGTCTGGGAACCGAAGCCGACGGCGACGCCGACGATGCCCGCGCTGGCGATCAGCGGTCCGATGGCAACCCCGAGCGTCGAGAGGATCGTCATGCCGGCGATGATCACCAACACGACCAGAAGCAGGTTTTTCAGCACCGGCAATAGGGTGCGCATGCGGTTCTGCGCCTGGGCGTGGGTGCGCTCGGCACCGGGCGGTCCCGCTTCGCTGGCCATCACCTTGCGATCAATCCAGGCCTCTGCCAGGTGCCAGATGAAATCGCCGAACAGGGCGATCAGGGCGATATCGAAGATGGCGCGCACGATCCACAGGGATGATAGCTCGTCCGGGTCGACCGCGACCAGATCGATCCTGAGGATGGCCGCAACCAGCAAAAGCGCCAGGGTCAGGATGACCGCGCGTGCGCCCCGCTCGAAGACGACGACGGTCAGCGACGGCGCGTCTTGCATCTCGCCGATGGCCGCACCGTCGGGGCGCAGGAGATTGCGCACCGTGCGCCGCGCATTCGTGGTCACGATGGGGATGAGCAAGGCGATCCCCGCCAGCCAGAACAGTCGGATCGATCCGGTGAAGAGCAACGACCAGGCCAGCGCGAGATAGACCGTCAGAAACAGGGTGGACCCCTTGTTGGACCGCTTTGCGTGCAGGCCGGTTTCGCGATCGGGATAGGTCCAAAGCACGGTTTCGGCGAGGATCAGCAGAACAACACCGAGGATGATTCCGAAGGCGTGCAGCTCCGGCCGGGCCATCCCATTGGTATGCAGGACGTGCAGGACGACCTCGACGAAGAAGAAGTAGCCCGTGATCACCGCGGACCAGACGAACCAGAAGTGCGCCGCCGTCGTCGCCATCGGCGTCAGCCGGAAGCGCTCGGCACCCGGGGCGAGGAAGATCCGGCCGAGCGCCGTGGTGAAGCGGACGATGACCGCGACCTGCAAGAGGCTGAGTAGGAGTTGGCCCAGTTGCGGCGGCCAGCTGAACGTCAGGAAGGCGCCGATGCTACCGAGCGCAAAGGCGGCCAGGATTGCCAGCGCATAGCTGAGCCGCAGGCCGGCCACCTTCAGTCGCTCCTCCGGCGTTTCGTTGGGCAACGCGATCATTCGTTTGCGAAGTCCGGTGGTCGCCCACCATACCAGCCGCTGCAGGCCGAGGCCGAAGCCGACGAAGGCCACGACAAGCAGCGCGACGCCGAGCGGTCCCGGACCTGACATCCCCGACAAAAGCGGTGCCATCACGCGGGCCAGTTCCGCCGGAACGCGCGGGAACGCGGCAAACAATTCGTCGAGGGATTGTCGGAACGTGGCGAGTCGGCCCGGCAGGTCGAACATCATCGTGTCGCCCGTCATCATGGAGGACGGGCCGACGATGAGGGAGGCGGGGGCGGGATCCGCGGCGGCAGGCTTCGCAGCCGATTTCGATACGGGCGTTGCCGCTGCCTGGCGGTCGAGCCAGGCGCGAATCTGCGGGTTTGACAGGAGGTCGGAGAGGGCCCTCAAATCCGCCACGGCGGGCGGGTTCTGCTGCATAGTGGCCTGCGTTGCGACGACGATCGGGGCGTTGGCTCCCGTCTCGCCATTCGAGGCATTCACGCTCGGCGAAAGGCCGCTTTGCCCCGA
>JBBSUS010000323.1:0-4108 GCA_038234195.1 Hyphomicrobiales bacterium
CTTCGGATCGCGGGTCGAAACGGTGGCGAGTGCGGCCGGAAAGATCGGGCTGGAACCGTTTTCCTCACCCGACATTTCCCGGGCATCTTTGATGATCGACCGTCTGCGGCGTCATAATCTCGCGCTGGAGCGTCTACTCAGCGGGCTGGACGGTGACATGCGAGCGCCCGCTTCCCCACCCTTCGATTCGCCAAGCGGGTTCGGTCGCGGATGACGCGAATGAGACACCGGGTGCAGCGCACCCGATGTCGGTCTTCGTTTCGCATTTAGCATTTACGCGGTCAGGCTTAGGCCCGGCCAACAGTCATACCGTCAGGATCGTTGTGCCAGTCGTCTTGCGGCCTTCCAGGTCACGATGGGCTTGAGCCGCATCCGCAACCGCGTAGCGCTGGCCGATGGTGATCTTCACGGCGCCGCTCGACACCACATCAAACAGCGCCGCTGCGGACTCGTCGAGTTCTTGGCGGTTGGTATTGTAGCCGAAGAGGCTGGGCCGCGTCGCGAACAGCGAGCCCTTCTGGTTCAATATGCCGAGATCGATGTCCGGCAGTTTTCCAGACGATTGGCCGAAGGTGCACCAGAGCCCGCGATTTTTCAGGCAGTCAAGGCTCTTGGGAAAGGTATCCTTGCCAACCGAGTCATAGACGACATCGCATTTCTTGCCGCCGGTGATCTCCATCACTTTCGCGACGAAATCCTCTTCATTGTAGTTGATCACGTGATCGTAACCGTTGTCCTGGGCCAGCTTGCACTTTTCCGGTGAGCCGGCTGTGCCGATCACCGTGGCGCCCAAATGCTTGGCCCATTGCCCGGCAATCAGCCCGACGCCGCCCGCCGCCGCGTGGAAGAGCATCACCGTCTCTGGGCCGACCTTGAAGGTGCGGCGCAAAAGGTATTCGGCGGTCATGCCCTTCAGCATCATCGCCGCCGCGGTCTCGTCTTTGATGCCGGCAGGGATGGCAACGGCCTTGTCGACATCGACGACAATCTCATCGGCATAGCTGCCGGTCACGCCATTGTAGGCGATGCGGTCGCCCACCTTGAAACGGGTGACGCCCTCGCCAACAGCCGCAACCTTGCCCGCCCCTTCCTTGCCGAGGACCAAGGGCAGGTCCGCCTTGTAGAGGCCGGTGCGGAAATAGACGTCGATGAAGTTGACGCCTGCCGCGGTCTGTTCAACCAACACCTGGCCAGCGCCCGGCTGGCCCGGATCATGGCTTTCCCACTTCATTACCTCGGGACCGCCCAGTTCGTGAACGACGATGGCCTTGCTCATGAATATCTCCCAGTTCTGATTCCGGGCCGTTCTCTGCCCGTCACGTCAATCCCGCTCCGCTCCGCGTAGCCGGTCGGCAAGCTGCAGCACGCCTCCGATGGAGAATAGATAGAGACCCGTGGCGACAAGACCCCAACGCACGATAGCGGGCGCGGCGAACGTGTCCGGTGGCGCGTCGAAATTGTAGAGAAGCACTGCAATTCCCAGCAAGGACCAGGCGGCGAACACCGACAGATTGAGCGCTCGCAGCCGCTCGACTCGAACGGGATGGAGAAACTTGATCGGCAGGAACGTCGCGATGGCGCAGAAGAGCACGAACGCGAAGGCGGTGCCTTCGTTCGGATGAATCGCAAAGAACGTGAAGACCATCATGTTCCAGCAGACCGGAAAGCCGCGGAAGAAATTGTCCTTCGTCTTCATGCGCGTGTCGGCATAATAGATGGCGCTGGAGATCATGATCAGTGCCGCCGCAACGAAGGACCACGGGCGGCCGATCATCCCCGACAGATAAAGCGCGACCGCGGGAATCAGGCAGAAGGTCGAATAGTCGATGATCGAATCGAGGAGGTCGCCCGACCAGTTCGGCAGCACGCGCTTGATGTCGATCTTTCGCGCCAGCGGGCCGTCAATTCCGTCGACGAAAAGCGCAAAGCCGAGCCAGCCGAACATCGCGACCCACCGCTGCTCGGCTGCCGCAATGAGCGACATGAATGCCAGGAAAGCGCCGCTGGCGGTCAAAAGATGGACGCCGAAAGCGCGCCATTTGTCGAAGGAGGTTATGGTTTCGGGCATGGGCCTTGAAGGATGAAGATCGGACTCGGTCACGGCTCGAATGCTTCTCACTTACCAGATGCGGAGTTGGAGACCGTTCCGCCGTCGGGGCAATCCGCACAGCGTCTCGACGTCCGGAACGCGCGATGGCCTTCATCGTCGCATGATGTTGGCTGCGAGCGACAAGTCGTCGCCACTGCCATTGCCTTTTGTCGTAGCGGGCGCATCTGCAAAAACCAAGCAAAACCGGTCGCTGGTTCGTTTGCCGGCGCCGGCTCTGCAGCGTCGCCGCTCAACGCGACCCAATGAACACCGTGAGGATGATCGACATGCAACGACGAGAAATCGCCGTCGTCGGCGGGGGCCTCGCCGGAACGGCGACCGCCCTCGGCCTCGCCTCCGCCGGTTTCGACACCGTGCTGATCGCGCCGGATGCGCCGGCCGATGGCCGCAGCACCGCGCTGATCGGCCGCTCCGTCGCCTATCTTTCCGAACTTGGCCTCATCGACGATCTCCAGGACGTCGCCGAGCCGCTGGCTGTCATGCGTTTGATCGACGACACCGGTCGGCTGTTCCGCGCGCCGACCGTCGAGTTCCGGGCGAGCGAACTCGGCCTTGCCGCCTTCGGCTACAACGTCCTGAATAGCGATCTGCACACCGCCCTCGACAGACGCGCTGCGGCCCATCCCAAGCTTGAGATCGTGCGGGCCAAAGCAATCGGCATGAGCATCGACGGCGAGTGCGCGGTGCTGGACGTCGACGACGGCCAACGATTCGCCGTCTGTCTCGTGATCGGCGCCGATGGCCGCACCTCGCCGCTGCGCGAGATGGCGGGAATCGCGGTTCGTCGCTGGAGCTACCCCCAGAGTGCCATCGTTCTGAACTTCACCCATTCAGTGCCGCACCGTTCCGTGTCGACAGAGTTTCACACACGGTCCGGCCCCTTTACGCAGGTGCCGCTGCAGGGCAACCGGTCGTCGCTTGTCTGGGTGGAGGAGCCGGCGACGGCTGATCTCATCGTCGACCTGAAACACGACCGACTGTCGCGCATGGTCGAAGATCGCATGCATTCCATCCTCGGCGCCGTCGAGGTCGAGGAGCCGGTCCAGTGTTTTCCTCTCTCCGGTGCGTCCGTGGCTCGGCTGACCAGTGAGCGCCTGGCGCTTGTCGGCGAGGCTGGCCACGCCTTTCCACCAATCGGTGCCCAAGGCCTCAATCTAGGCCTGCGAGACTGCGAGACGATCGTGCGGCTCGTGTCCGAAAGCCGCGACGATCCGGGCCGGCGCACGACGCTGGCCCGCTACGATGCAGCGCGGCGCGGTGACGTGCGCTCGCGCACGGTCGGCGTCGATCTCCTCAACCGTTCGCTGCTTGCCGGCTTCCTGCCCGCCCAGATGGCGCGGTCGGCCGGTCGTTCGCTGATGCGCCGTGCTCCGATCCTGCGCAATTTCGCTATGCGCGAGGCGCTGTCGCCCGGGGCCGGCCTCACGGGGCTTCCCCGATCGCTACTGGATCGGATGGGAGCCGACCAGCCCGGACGAGAGCAGCGCTAGGACCAGCGTCACCGTCACGATCGAAGCAATGGTCGTCACCAGCACCGAGGCCGAGGCGCGCTCGGTCCACACATCGTACTGTTGCGCGATGACGAAGACGTTCGTGGCGGTCGGAAGACTGGCGAGCAGGATGGCAGCGGCCACCCAGATCGGATCGAACGGCCCGAGTGCCGTCAAAAGTCCCCAGATCAGTAACGGATGCAGCAAAAGCTTGATCGGCAGGATCAGTCCGAGCTGTGCAGGCACCCGCTTCAGAGGCCGCAGCGCGATCGACACGCCCATGGTGAACAGCGCGCAAGGGGCGGCCGCTTGGGCCAATAGCTGAAGAAAGCGATCGATCGGACCTGGCGGTTGCAGATGCACGATTGCAGCGGCCACACCGATAATCGTGGCTACGATGAAGGGGTGCGTGAAGATCTTCTGAAGGATCGACAGGACGATGCGCCCCAGCGAGCCCTTACGGTCGCCGCCGATCGCCATCATCAGCGGTGCCATGACGAAATGCAGC
>JBBSUS010000324.1:0-4107 GCA_038234195.1 Hyphomicrobiales bacterium
CGATGGCAAGCGTCGCCGCGCCGGCCTGGATTGCGGCCCATGGGCAACCGGAGACGATCGACGCCTTGGCGGCGCAGGACCGGATCGGCTTCGATCATTTCCGCGCGGCCAAGGGCTGGCCGCTCCTGACTGGAAAGGGCTCGCAGATCATGCTGCTGCCGGCAGGCGGGCGACTTGCCGCAAGTGATGGCGAGGCCGTTCGGCAGCTGGCCTTGGCCGGCGCCGGCCCGGCGCGTCTGCCAAGCTATCAGCTGCGCGCCGATCTGGCCGCCGGCCGGCTCGTCACACTGCTCGAAGACGCCAATCCCGGCGACCGGGAAGCACTGCATGCCATCTATGTCGGCGGCTCGGCGGCGTTGCCGGCGCGGGCCCTGGCGCTGCTCGACCATCTGGCTGCGCATGGCCAGGTGGGCTAAAAAGTCCGTCCCGGGCGGACGACGTTGCGTGTATTGCGCGTTGTCGAAAATTCGGGTTTCCCTCTGCGCCGCTACGCCATAGATCGCCGCCATGAACGTCTTGCCAAAAGGCATCCGGCACATTCCCGGACATCTCGATCGCGACGCCCAGAAGGCGCTCGTCGAACAGATTCGCCAGGTGGTCGCAGAAGCGCCCCTGTTCCAGCCGGTCATGCCGCGGACCGGAAAGCCCCTTTCTGTGCGCATGACCAATTGCGGGCCGCTCGGATGGGTCGCCGACAAGGCAGGCTATCGCTACCAGCCGACCCATCCGGTCACCGGCACGCCCTGGCCGGCGATGCCGCCGGCTCTGACGGCGCTGTGGCAGGACCTGTCTGCCTACGCTCACCCGCCTCAGGCCTGCCTCGTCAATTTCTACGAGGAGAACGCCCGGATGGGCCTGCACCAGGACCGCGACGAAGCCGATCTTGCCGCCCCCGTCGTCTCCGTTTCGCTGGGCGACGACTGCCTGTTTCGCGTCGGCGAGACGACCCGTGGCGGGCGCACGACCTCGATCCGGCTGAAATCCGGCGACGTGGTCGTGCTCGGCGGCGAAGGCCGGCTTTGCTTTCATGGTGTCGACAAGATCTATCCGGCGACGTCGGTGCTCCTGAAAAAGGGCGGCCGCATCAATCTCACGCTTCGGCGGGTGACGCGCCCCGTCACGTAGCGCGCCAGCGCGAAGGTGTTTGAATCGACAGGTGAATCGCTCGATTGATGGCAATCGTTGTGGCGGTCTTTACGAAACCGAAAACGTTCCGGCGTACACGGAGGGCGGAACTGGTCCGGACCAAGCCCCCAATGTCATCGCCCTCAGATCGAAACGACAGACCGAGACATGGCGTGGGGCGCACGCAATCTGCTCCAATCCCGGCCCCGTCAGGGCGGTCGGAGCGCGTGGTCACATGGCCAGACGTCGGTCCGTTGCACCGAAGCGCGTCGACCCAGATCCGCGTCGGCGGAACGATGCGGCGCTTCGGTCGCTCGCGCAGCGGCAGCGCGGCGGTCGAATTCGCGCTGGTCGCGCTGCCATTCTTCGCGATCCTGTTCAGCCTGGTCGAAACCGGATTGGTCTTCATCGGTGACGCCACGATGCAGAACGCCGTCAAGCAGGCGGCCCGTGAGGTTCGTACCGGTCAGGTGGCCGGCGAGGACTTCGATCTTCCGGCATTCCGAAAGTCGCTTTGCAGCTACAGCGTCTTCTTCGATTGCTCGAAGTTCAAGATCGACCTGAAAACCTACGCAAAATATTCCGATATCCCGCTCGTCGCCCCGGTCAAGAACGGCCAACTCGACGATTCCGGCTTCGGCTACACCGCCGGAGGTGCCAACCAGATCATGGCGCTGCGGGTCTATTACGAGTGGCCGATCTATACCGACGTGATGGCAAAAGCGCTGTCGAGCCTGAACAACGGCAATTACCTGATGGCCGCCACCGTCGCGTTCAAGACGGAGCCGTTCGAATGAGCGCCGACCAGAGCCGGATCGCCAAGTTGCTGTCCCGCTTTGCGGCCAACAAAGAGGGCGTTGCGGCCATCGAATTCGCCTTCATCGCGCCGGTTTTGATGCTGCTCTATCTCGGAGCCTCGGAAGTGCGCTTCGCGGTGACGCTGCAGCGCAAGGTCAGCCAGGTCACCGCCGACGTGTCGGATCTGGTGACGCGCGAGGCATCGGTGAAGAAGGCCGATCTGGACGGCATGTTCCGAATTGCGGATGCGATCCTGATCCCCTACGACAAGTCGTCACTGCATCTGCAAGTGACCGGGGTCCAGGAAAACGGCGATGGCGCGCCAACCATCAAGTGGTCCTATTCCAACAACGGTTCGCCCGCCCCAACAGTGGCCGCGATCAAGGCACTCGGCCAGTTCAGCGCCTCCAAAGCCGCCTTTGTCGTCGTGACGCAGGCATCCTATCCCTATCAGGCGCTCGGCGGCATCGTGATTTCGCACCCGGTCAATCTGACCAGTCTGTCGATCAATCGCACCCGTCGCAGCGACGAGGTGACCTGCACCGACTGCTGATGCGACCCCTCCAATCCGTCTCGCCAACCCACTGCGCTGGAGCGCGAGGACCATTTCGCTCCGGCATGATAGCGAGCTTGCCGGCGCCGTGGTTCGCGTCCGCTGCACTTGCGTCACCGACTTGATGCGCTTCGCCCACGCCCTGAAAGAAACCGTTCGAAGCGAAGAAATTGCGCTTCAAAAACAAGATTATCTTAAAAGCTGACTGTCTAACCTGCGATGACTAGACTTCAATCGACAGGACCAAAAATGACCGTCCTCCAAAGATTCGCACGCGCCCTGCGTCGCCTGCCGGACGATCGCCGTGGCAACGTCGCGATCATCGCAGCGCTGGCTGCGATCCCGATGATGGTGGGCATCGGCGGCGCCGTCGACCTGAGTTCGGCCTACCGTGCCCGCAGCGCCGTGCAATCGGCGGCGGATGCCGCCTCGCTCGCGGCGGTTGCCTATACGGGCACCGACGAGACGGTCCGCAAAAAGGACGCCGACCTGATTTTCGCGCAGAACGCCAAGGGCGTGACGGTGTCGAACACTGCGCTGACGCTCGAAGGTCAGAACTATGTCTATAGCGCCGACTACACGACCGAAAACAACTTCCTGAGGCTGATCCACATCGACAGCTTCACCGGGACGATCAAGGCCGCGGCGACGACCGCCAATTCACCGATCGACATCGTCCTCGTGCTCGATTCCTCCGGCTCCATGGCCTGGGACGAAAAGGACAACCATCCTGTTGCCAACAACAGAATGAAGGCGCTGAAGGACTCGGTGGCGCTGTTCCTCGACACCTTCAAAACCAAGGACACGACGAAGGTTGCACTCGTTCCGTTCGATTCGCAGGTCCGCGCGACAAAGGAACTGCTCGGATCGGCCACCTCGGTCGTGCCGAACCCGTTCAGTTCGGCCAACTGCTCGGACGTGGACGATCCACTCGACAGGCAGGCCTGCCTCGACAACAAAAACAAGCTTCCGGCCCAGGTCGATTGCAGCAAGATGGTCGACAGTGGCGACATTCGCTTCTGCAATCCGAACGCCAGCGGCTTCAAAAGCGGCACAAGCAATGTCTATACCTACGGCAACTATCTTTACTATTATACAGCCTATACCGATGGAAATACGTATACTCTCAATCGTCAAAAAGGCCCTGGATACTGTTATTACTTTGGCTGCTATTGGACATCCGGCCACTCGTCCGACAACATTTTCACGGTAACGACGTCGGGCATCACCGCTGCCACCACCAAGGACAACGCGTCGGAAACGGCCAACAACAACCTGCTGTTTTCCGGCGACTGGCCGAAATGCTTCATCGACCGTTCGCAGCCCTACGATGTGCAATCCAACGCGATGACGCTCTCCAACAAGGCGACAACCTATCCGGAGGCGGGTTGTGCCAGGAGCCAGCTGCAACCGGTCTCCAGTCTCAGCGACGATCTTTCGGCCATCAACACCGCCGTTCAGCAGATGCAGCCCAATGGCAACACGCGCTATGCTCCGGCGGTCAAGCTCAAGTACGGCACCCTCGGCGGCAATACGCTGGCGCACGCAATCAACGGCACCCTCGGCTGCCAAACGGGGCAACTCCCCGCACCGCTAGCTGGCACAGCACCACGGATGAATAACCTGCCCAC
>JBBSUS010000325.1:0-4094 GCA_038234195.1 Hyphomicrobiales bacterium
AGCGCGGCATCTTCGCCACCCTGTCGGTTTCCGAAAACCTGATGCTGCCGCCCCGCGTCGCCGATGGCGGCATGAGCGTCGAGGAAATCTACACGCTGTTCCCCAACCTTGCCGAACGCCGCAATTCGCCCGGAACAAAGCTGTCGGGCGGCGAGCAACAGATGCTTGCCATCGCCCGGATCTTGCGGACCGGCGCCAAGATCATCCTCCTCGACGAGCCGACCGAGGGCCTCGCCCCGGTGATCATCCAACGCATCGGCGATGTCCTCATGGAACTGAAAAAGAAGGGCATGACCCTGCTGCTCGTCGAACAGAACTTCCGCTTCGCCCGCAAGGTCGCCGACCGCTTCTTCCTGATGGAGGACGGCCACATTCTCGAAAGCTTCCCGACGTCCGAGCTCGATGCAAAGATGGACCGGCTGCACGAAGTGGTGGGAGTGTAACGGCCATGACCATGATCTTCGGGGTGCCGCTCCCCGCCCTTCTCGGCCAGCTGCTCATCGGCTTCATCAACGGCTCGTTCTACGCGCTTTTGTCGCTCGGGCTTGCCGTCATCTTCGGGCTGTTGCGGGTCATCAACTTCGCCCATGGCGCCCAGTACATGCTCGGCGCCTTCACCGCCTACCTCATCCTCCACCTCACCGGCCTGGGCTTCTGGCCGGCGCTGATCCTGGCGCCGCTCATCGTTGCGGCGTTTTCGGCAGTCGTCGAGCGCACCATGCTGTCGCGGCTCTACGACCTCGATCACCTCTACGGCCTGCTCTTCACCTTCGGCGTCGCGTTGATCATCGAGGGCAGCTTTCGATATTATTTCGGCGTCGCCGGCCAGCCCTACGCGCCGCCGCCGCTCTTGTCGGGCGGCACCAATCTCGGCTTCATGTATCTGCCGAATTATCGCGGCTTCGTCGTCGTCGCCTCGCTGGTCATCTGCATCGCCACATGGCTCCTCATCGAGAAGACCAAGCTCGGCGCCTATCTGCGCGCCGCGACCGAGAACCCGCAACTGGTGCAGGCCTTCGGCGTCAACGTGCCGCTGCTCCTGACCCTCACCTACGCCCTGGGCGCAGGTCTGGCCGGCCTTGCCGGCGTGCTGGCCGCACCCGTCTACCAGGTGTCGCCGCTGATGGGCTCCAACCTCATCATCATCGTCTTCGCCGTCGTCGTCATCGGCGGCATGGGCTCGATCGTCGGCGCCATCGTTTCAGGCTACATGCTTGGCATTCTGGAGGGCCTGACCAAGGTCTTCTATCCGGAAGCCTCCAACATCGTGGTCTTCGTCATAATGGCGATCGTGCTGCTCGTGCGCCCGGCAGGCCTCTTCGGCAAGGAAGTCTGATCTCATGTCGAACCCAACCTCCGCGCAGGCCTCACCCCACGCCGCATCGGCCCTGGCCGCGGCCAACGACACCGCCGCGACCTCCGCCCGCAGCGCAAACCGTGGCCGCACCCTGGACCGTGTCGGCTTCGTCGTCGCCATTCTGGCAATTGCCGGGCTCATGATCGCCCCGTTCTTCGTCTATCCGGTCTTCATCATGAGCGTTCTGTGCTTTGCGCTGTTCGCGACGGCCTTCAACCTGCTCCTCGGCTACACCGGCCTTCTGTCCTTCGGCCACGCGGCCTACTTCGGTGGTGCCGCCTATTTCACCGCCTATGCCGCCAAGATCTGGGGCTGGGAGCCACTCACCGCGATCCTTTTCGGCACGGCCGGCGCCGGGGTGATGGGCCTCATCGTCGGCTTCCTCGCGATCCGTCGCCAGGGTATCTATTTCGCGATGGTGACGCTCGCCCTGTCGCAGATGGTCTTCTTCATCTTCCTGCAGGTGCCGTTCACCCACGGCGAGGACGGCATTCAGGGCGTGCCGCGCG
The DNA here is from genome assembly GCA_038234195.1 of Hyphomicrobiales bacterium. GTDB lineage: Bacteria > Pseudomonadota > Alphaproteobacteria > Rhizobiales > Rhizobiaceae > Aurantimonas. Next base: position 1,867 of record JBBSUS010000325.1, read on the forward strand.
GCCATCTGCTCGGCCTCGTCAACCTCAACGAGCCGCTCAACATCTACTACTTCGTCCTGGCGATCTTCCTGATCGGCTTCTACGCCGTCTGGCGCATCGTCCACTCGCCCTTCGGCCACATCCTCAAGGCCATCCGCGAAAACGAGAACCGCGCCATCTCGCTCGGCTACCGGGTCGATCGCTACAAGCTCGCGGCCTTCGTCATGTCGGCGGCCATCGCCGGAATGGCGGGCTCCACCAAGGCCATCGTCTTCCAGATCGCAACGCTGACCGACGCGGCATGGCAGATGTCCGGCGAGGTTGTGCTGATGACGCTCCTCGGTGGCATGGGCACGATCTTCGGCCCCTCCGTCGGCGCGGCCCTGGTCGTCACCCTGCAGAACTACTTCGCCACCTCGGACTTTCCGGTCACCATCGTCACCGGCGTCATCTTCGTCGTCTGCGTCCTCGTGTTCCGCCGCGGCATCGTCGGCGAGGCGATGAGGCTGATCGGGCGGTAGGGAAGACCGGCCTTGTTGCAGAAACCGGCCCGATATATATCATTGTCATATCTCTTTTTGAGGATTGGCGATGAACACCGCAAAAGTCTTCTGGTCCGGGCGGTCGCAGGCGGTTCGCCTCCCGAAGGAATTTCGCTTCGACGCCTCGGAAGTCACCATCCGGCGCGACGGCGACGCGGTGATCCTTGAGCCGCTTGCCGACGGCTGGGCGTGGTTGAAAGACCTCACGCCATTCGACGACGATGCCGTCGCTGCGATGGAAGAAGACCCGGGCGAACAGCACCGCCCCGAACTCGATAGTTTAGAGTGACCTATCTCCTCGACAACAACGCGGTCATTGCTCTGTCCAAAGCTCATCCTGTCCTCATCAACCGCCTGAAGCACAAGGAACCAGGCGAAGTCGCAATATCTTCGATCGTCGCGCACGAGCTTTGTTACGGCGCCTTCAAGAGCGAGCGAGTGGCCGCAAATCTGGCCTCCTTCGAAAGGTTCCGCTTCAAAATCCTCGCCTTTGACGCAAGCGATGCACGCCGCGCGGGCGAAGTGCGTGCGGCGCTCGCCGCCAAGGGTACACCGATCGGCCCCTTCGATACGCTCATCGCCGGCCAAACTGTGGCGCGCGGACTGATCTTGATCACCCGCAATATCCGCGAATTCGAGCGCGTCGCCGATCTGCAAGTCGAAAATTGGAAAGATTGAGACCGGCGACCTCGATCTGCCCCAACCTCAACCGATCGCCTCGATCATTGCCCGCGCCGTCGCGATCTCGTCGCCATTGATCGTGTGACCCGGCTCCGGATAAAGCCGCATCTCCACCTTTGCACCTCGCGCGGTAAAATGCGCCGCCGTCTCGCGGACCCGCGGCGCAGGAATGAACGGATCGCGCTCGCTGCAGCCCATGAACACGGGAAGTCTCGCAAGATCGGGAGCGCCTTCGAAAGGCTCGACCGCCGGCCCGATCCGCCCGCCGCTGAAGGCCAGGATTGCGGCCACCCGCCCCGGATGCCGCGCCGCAAATTCGAGGCTGAGACAAGCGCCCTGCGAGAACCCGGCCAGCACCGTCCGCTCGGCCCCGAACCCCTCCGCCACAAGCCCGTCGAGGATCGCGCTGACCCGGTCGAACGCCATTGACAGATGCGGCGCGTTGGCCTCGAGCGGCTCCATGAACGGCCGCGGATACCAGGCCCCGCCCGGCGCATCCGGCGCCACATAGGCGATGTCGGGAAGGCCGATCGCCGGCCCGATGCCGAGGATATCGGCGGCATTTGCGCCGCGTCCGTGCAGGCAGAGCATCGCGAGCCGAGCCTCGCCCAGCGGCGCACCCGAATGGCTGAGCCCCAGGCTCGACAGGGCGGCGGGAAGCGTCGTCGTCATCATCGTCTCACTCTTCGATAAACAGCGCGCATCGGCGACGGATCGAAGGGCCTCGCCCACCAATCCGCACCTTGCAGAAACGTCTCATCCCAGCGGCTTCAGGCCCGCCTCGATCTGCGCCCGCTTGCCCTCCAGGAACGGCGGCAGCGACAGGCTCTCTCCGAGGCTCTCCATCGGCTCGTCGACGGCAAAGCCCGGCCCGTCCGTGGCGATCTCGAACAGGATGCCGTTCGGCTCGCGGAAATACAAAGAGCGGAAATAATAGCGCTCCACCTCGCCGCTAGAAGCCACGCGAAAGCCCTTCAGCCGCTCGGTCCACGGGTGCAGGTCCTCGATATCCGCCGCCCTGAAGGC
>JBBSUS010000326.1:0-4093 GCA_038234195.1 Hyphomicrobiales bacterium
GGGTCTCGGTTGGCTCGCACACGCTCGTCGGCGTCGAAAACGCGATGGAACTGTTCACCCTGCGTCCGACCGTGGTGGCCGCCAGGACGCGGCGCGGGCGATCCCGCGACACGGCACCTGCGGCTGGCTCCGGCCCGAAGACGAACCCTGAATTGGACGGCGCCCAACAGGCCGGCAAGCGCACCGCCGCAGCCTCCTGATACGTCGCGTCGCGTGTTGCTGAGCAGTGCGGCGCGCCCGATTTTCGTTCATCCCCATCGCAGTGCGATCACGGCTCGATCGGCCAGCGCAGCGCGGGCTTTCTACGCCTTGTCGCATTGCGTCCGGCGATGTCGCTTTTCGTCTTTCCTCGCCCGCGTCTTTGGTATTTTGTGCAGGACAACAAGGGTCTGCGGTCCTCACGAGGGACGTGGATAATTGGGAAGCCGGTGAAAAGCCGGTGCTGCCCCCGCAGCGGTCACGGAGTGCTTGAAGGACCGGTCTCAGGGATCGGTCCGGTGGTTGCTCCGGGAGCCCGCGAACCAGCCTTGGCGTGCAAGAACCGACTGATCGCGGTGGGCGATCAAAGGAGCGGCAGACCTTCGACGCACGGCCCGAGGACCACTCGACCGCCGGCGGCCCAGGGACACCATCCCTAGACACCCTTCCGCTCAAGTCTTCGATCCGAGAGGACAGGACATGGACGTGCGCAGCGAAATGCTCGGCAAGATCCGGAACCGGCGCGACGGTTTCAGCCTCGAGCAACCCTTCTACACCAGCGAAGACTATTTCAGGCTCGACATGGAGCTGATCTACTATCGCGACTGGCTGTTTGCCGGCCACGATTGCGAGCTGCCCAAGCCCGGCAGCTATCTGACGCTGCAGATCGGCGACTATCCGGTGCTGATCGTGCGCGATGCCAAGGGCGAAATCCGCGCCTTCCACAATTCCTGCCGCCATCGCGGCAGCCGTGTCTGCACCGCGGCCAAGGGCACGACGGCCAAACTCGTCTGCCCGTATCACCAGTGGACCTACGAGCTCGACGGGCGGCTGCTCTTCGCCCGTCAGATGGGCGACAATTTCGATGCTTCGCAATTCGGGCTGAAGCCGATCGCCTGCGATACGACGTCGGGCTACATCTTCATCTGCCTGGACGAGACGCCGGCGGATTTCGCGCCCTTCAAGGCGCAGCTCAACTCCTATCTCGGACCTCACCACATCAAGGACGTGAAGGTCGCCCACGAGACGACGATCGTCGAGAAGGGCAACTGGAAGCTCGTCTGGGAGAACAACCGCGAGTGCTATCACTGCGCGGGCAATCATCCCGAACTCTGCAAGTCCTACCCCGAAGCGCCGGTCGTCACCGGCGTCACCAGCATCGGCGCCGACGCCGACATGGTCGCCCACTGGAACAAATGCGAGGCGCAAGGGCTGCCGAGCACGTTCAGGATGTCCGACGACGGCCAGTATCGCACGGTGCGAGCACCGCTTTTGCGCGATGCCGTCAGCTTCACCATGTCCGGCAAGCCGGCGGTGGCGAAGAATCTGAGCGACAGCGTCAATGGCGACAAGATCGGCGCGATGATGTTCTACCATTACCCGTCGACCTGGAACCACGCACTGATCGACCATGCGATCAGCTTCCGTGTGATGCCGCTCTCGGCCAACGAGACCGAGGTCACCACCAAGTGGATGGTCCACAAGGATGCGGTCGAGGGCGTCGACTACGACATCGCCAACCTCACCCATGTGTGGAACATGACCAATGACGAGGACCGGCGGATCGTCGAGGAAAATGCCTTCGGCATCCGCTCTCCCGCCTATGAGCCGGGGCCCTATTCGCTGGTTCACGAGGGTGGCGTGCAGCAGTTCGTCGAGTGGTATTGCGGCTTCATCGAGCCGCGCCTGGCCGAGGGTGAGACCCCGAAGCTGCGCAGCGTCGCCTGATCGCGCGAGACGACGTCCCGATGCATCAGACAGCCGGTAGAATAGAGTCATGAGCAGCACCGTCGGCCTTTACAGACATCTCGACGAAATGCTGCCGTGGAACGACCGGTTGCAGGTGCTGGAATGCATCGGCGTCGCCGACGAGGCGCCGAACGTGCGCACCTTCTCGTTCCGCTCGGACGCGCAGACCTGGTTCCGCTACCAGCCGGGCCAGTTCGTGACGCTGGAACTGCCCACCGACGACGGGCCGCTGCTGCGCACCTATACGCTCGCCTCCAGCCCGACCCGGCCGTTCTCGATCGCCGTCACGGTGAAGATGCAGCCCGATTCCATCGGCACCCGCTGGATGTTCGAAAACCTGACGCCGGGCGTGCTCATCAAGGCCTATGGCCCGGCGGGCGATTTCTCGCTGCACACCTGGCCGGCGGCGAAGTATCTGTTCATCTCGGCCGGCTCCGGCATCACGCCGATGATGTCGATGCTGCGCTGGCTGAACGATGTCGCGCCGCAGACCGACGTCGCCTTCATCAACTGCGCCCGCCGGCCGGACGAGATCATCTTCCGTGACGAACTCGACCTTCTCGGCGCCTACATGCCGGATCTGTCGCTGGGCTTCGTTGTCGAACAGCGCTCCAGCCGGCAGAACTGGACCGGCCATCTGGGCCGCATCGACGCGGCGCGGCTGCCACTGCTCGCCCCCGACTATCACGATCGCGAGGTCTTCTGCTGCGGACCCGATCCCTTCATGCGCTCCGTGCGGGCGCTGCTCGAAGCCGGCGGCTTCGACATGGAGCACTACCATCAGGAAAGCTTCAAGGCGCCGTCGGTAGAGGTGGTGCCGGCCGAGTTCTCCGACATGCCGGCCTCCGAAATTCAGGTCGAACTGCCGCCGGTCGAGACCGTGCCGGTGCATTTCAGGCTGTCGGAGGTCGAGGCGGAGTGCGTTTCCGGCCAGACCATCCTGCAGACCGCTCGTGCCGCGGGCGTGCGCATTCCGGCGGCCTGCGAGTTCGGGCTGTGCGGAACCTGCAAGGTGAAGGCGCAAGGTCCCGTCGAGATGAACCACAATGGCGGCATCCTCGATTGGGAGATCGAGGAAGGCTTCGTCCTCTCCTGCTGCTCCAAGCCGCTCGGGCCACTCGTCGTCGAGATCTGAGCGGGCGCCTCGCCGCGATGCCGCCGCGTGATCGGCCTTTGCGGCCTTGCCGGCTTCGCAGACCCTCTCCATAACGGCTGAAGCCTGAATCGAGCGACGAACCGGGTAGGGGCGTCTCGCCTGCGACGCCGGCTCGAACGCCGCCCGGAGCCGTCCTTGGACACCATCACCATCATCTTGTTGATGCTCGTCGGCGTCGTCGCCAGCGGCAGCATCGCGCGGCTCGTTCCCGCGATCCCGCTGCCGCTGGTGCAGATCGCATTCGGGGCACTGGTGGCGGTGTTCTCCAAAGTCAGCATCCGGCTCGAACCGGATATCTTCTTCCTTCTCTTCCTGCCGCCTTTGCTGTTCCTGGACGGCTGGCGCATCCCCAAGGAGCGACTGTTCCGCGACAAATGGACGGTGCTCGAGCTGGCGCTCGGCCTCGTCGTCTTCACCATTGTCGGTGTCGGCCTCTTCATCTGGTGGCTGATCCCGGCGATGCCGCTGGCAGTCGCGTTCGCACTGGCCGCAATTCTCTCGCCGACCGACCCGATCGCCGTCACCTCCATCGCCTCGCGCACGCCGATCCCCGAGCGCATGCTGCACATTCTGGAGGGTGAATCGCTGCTCAACGACGCGTCGGGTCTGACCGCCATGCGCTTTGCCGTCGCCGCCGCGCTCACCGGCACCTTCTCCATTTGGCAGGCGTCGGCGACCTTCCTCTGGCTGGCGCTCGGCGGCATCGCCATCGGCGCGGGGTTGACCCTTGCCATCATGTGGCTGCGCGGCAGGGCGATGCGGGCGATCGGCGAGGAACCGGGCTCGGAGATCATCGTCAGCCTGCTGATCCCGTTCGGCGCCTATCTGCTGGCCGAGCATCTCGGTAGTTCCGGCATTCTCGCGGCCGTCGCCGCGGGCATCGCCATGAGCTATGCCGAGATGACGCAGCCGATGCTGGCCGGCACCCGCATCCGCCGCACGGCGGTCTGGGACACGGTGCAGTTCGCCGCGAACGGCGCGATCTTCACC
>JBBSUS010000327.1:0-4060 GCA_038234195.1 Hyphomicrobiales bacterium
AAGGGCGCCATGCTGATCGGCAACGGCCCCGAGGCCATGCATCGCGTCTCCATGGTCGGCAACGATGTCGCCCTCGATACCGGCATCGGCATGTGCGGCAAGAACGGCCAGGGTGTCCCCGTCGGCGTCGGCCCGCCGCATCTCAGGATGGACCAGGTGACGGTCGGCGGCACCGAGGGGTGAGAAGATACTTTTTTAGCCGTTAGGTATCGACATTGGCGCAAGCCGATAGTTAGGTATGCGTGTTCGACGAACTCGATACAGAACCGGCCCCACGGTATGCAGCATGGATGAAAGGCTTTTCAGTTCGCGTTCGCCTGGACGCCTTGTCCGCACGATCGACGGCCATCCGGCATTCGTTCCCGCGCCGCTCCCTCCCGAGTTGTTCCTCGGCGATCTTTTCGACCAGTACGGGACGGCCATGGCCGCGCTCGGACGTCTGAACGCCAAGCTTGCCCAACTTGGCAACCCCAACCTCATCATCCGCCCTTTACAAAGACGCGAAGCCTTGACCTCGTCCTCGATGGAAGGAACCCACACCACCAGCGACGCCCTCGCCTATCTCGAAGCCGGCGCAGTTGAAACGGCCACGCCAGACACGCGCGAAGTCCTCAACTATGTCACAGCGCTGAACCATGCGGCGACCGCAATGGACCACCCGCCGATTTGTCACCGATTGATCCGCGAAACGCACGAAAAGCTGTTGGGCGGATTGCCCGCAGGACGCGGGGGCCAAAAACGCCCTGGCGAGTACAAGCGCGAACAGAATTGGATCGGAGGACTGACGGCGCAAACGGCCCGCTTCGTCCCAGCACCGCCGCTCGAGACCGTTGCAGCGATGGACCAGTTGGAGGCCTTCATCAATCGCGAAAAGCCATCAACGCCCCCGCCACTTCTCGAAGCCGCATTGGTTGACTACCAGTTCGAGACTATCCATCGATTCGCAGATGGGAATGGTCGCGTCGGCAGAATCCTTATTCCCCTGCTTCTTCTTTCGAAGGGCCTGATCACCTCGCCCGTATTCTATCCAAGCGCAAGTTTGGAGACTCGCAAAGACGAGTATATCGATCGCCTTTTCGCTGTATCGACACGCGGAGAGTGGACAAACTGGATTTCGTTCTTCTTCGAAATCTGCACGGACACGTGCCAAGGCTCGATAGCCATCATCGACCGACTGCTCGAACTGCAGATGCAGTACAGGCAAGACGCCATGGCAAAATTTAGATCGAACAACATTCTACAAGTTATCGACCAGCTTTTCGTCAATCCTGTCCTAACGACGAGGATCGTCAAAGATCTGCTTGGCGTCACGCGCCGGGCCGCTCGCATGACAATAGCCAATCTGGAGGAGATCGGCGCAGTAGAACATCTGACCGGCACCAATATGCCGGAATACTTTATTTCGCGCGCGATCCTGCGAGCCGGTGAGTAGATGCCGATGCCACCATCGCCCCGCTCCCCAATGCTTCGGCCGGTCGCAGAAAAAAGCAGATCAGGCAGCGGCATTTCGGTCGGCAGGCACCCAGTCTGACAACTCAAGGATACAGCCGCTCGACCGTCCAGCCCGCATCCGGTGCCGTGCGGCGATACACCGCCCGGTCGTGCAGGCGATACTGGCCGTCGGCCCAGAATTCGATCTGGGTCGGCACGACGCGAAATCCCGACCAGTGCGGTGGGCGCGCAATGTCCTTGTCCTCGTATATTCGTGTCAGTTCCGCGACGCGGTTCTCCAGAACTGCCCGGCTTTCCAGCGGCCGCGACTGCTCCGAGGCCCAGGCGCCGATGCGGCTGCCGCGGGCGCGCGAGGCATAATACGCGTCGGCTTCGGCATCGGCGACGATCTCGACCGCACCACGCACGCGCACCTGGCGGTGCAGCGACTTCCAGTGAAAGCCCATCGCGGCCTTCCTGGCCGAGAGAATCTCACGGCCCTTGGCGCTCTCGAAATTCGTGTAGAAAACAAAGCCCCGGGCATCGAACCCCTTGAGCAGAACCATCCGCACGTCCGGCAGGCCGTCCGCGTCGACGGTGGCCAGAGACAGGGCGTTGGGGTCGTTCGGCTCGCTCGATTCGGCAGCCTTGAGCCACACCGCAAAAATGTCGAAGGGATCGCCGCCCATCGCCGTTTCACCAACGGTTAAACCTTCTGTCGCCATAGTCGGGCTGTCCTTCACGGTTTTCCAGAGCTTTGCCGAATCGGGCTTGGCGCCGCTAGACATAAGAGTTCGATGGCAGCGTTCAAAATCTCAAGGCCTGCGGCCGATGCGCCGGACGGACAGCGCGGCGGCGACTCGTTTCGTGCCCGTTGGCGAGGCGTGGATCGCGGAGCCGGTATGGATCCCGTTTTCGCACGCCTTTCAAGGCTTCTTCTGGCTTCGCTCCTGGCGGCAGGCCTTGCCGGCTGTGTCGTTGCAGGCCCGGACTCCGACAACCGCATCGACGCGAGCCTGCTGACCAATTCGATCGCACCGGCCTCGGGCGAACCGCAGGGCGCGAGCCCCTCGGGGGCCGCTCCCAGGAACGCCATCGCCGATGCGCGCTCGGTGAACCCCTACCCGGCCTATCCCATCGCCTCCAACGACACCGCGCCGAGTGCCTTTGCGAACGCAACCTCGGCACTGCAGGTGCCGACCACCGCCCAGGCTGCGGCGACGACCGGCGACGAATCCGCTTCCGACGCGCGGACCGTGCGCAATGCCGTGTCGGTCGCTGATCTCGCCGACACCGACGGCCGCTACGAATGGTCGAACCCGCAGACCGGCTCGTCCGGCGTCATCTCGGGCCTCACCGAGGAACGCGAGGGCATGCGCATCTGTCGGCGCTTTCAGACCTCGCGGCAGAGCTATGCGGGCGTGTCGCTCTATTCCGGCGAGGCCTGCACCAATGGCGAGGGTGAATGGGCGCTGGTGAAATTCGCCGTAAACGGCGCCGCTGCCACGTCGGAATCGGCGGGCAACACTTAAAATCTTCGGCGGATGTGTCCATATAGGCTGCGATTCCGCATCCGGCCCGCCGGGAGAGATCGAGTGCGCCTTCGCCTGGGCCGCGCTCTCTCATGCCCGTGCGAAAGCCGCCCAGACAAGGACGAAAAGCCCCATGCGCGACCCCTATGCCGTTCTCGGCGTCGCAAAATCTGCCAGCGAGAAGGAGATCAAATCCGCCTTCCGCAAGCTTGCCAAGATCTATCATCCCGATACGTCGAAGGAAAAGGACGCCGCAGCGCGGTTCAACGAGGCGAACCAGGCCTATGAAATCCTCGGCGAAAAGGACAAGCGGGCCCAGTTCGATCGCGGCGAGATCGATGCGGAGGGCAAGCCGAAGTTCCAGGGCTTTCCCGGTGGTGGCGATCCGTTCGGCGGCGGCCGGCGCGGGGGCCAGGCCGGCTTCGAGTTCCGCTCGGGCGGGCCGGACGAGGAGGCCGGCTTCTCAGACTTTTTCCAGCAGGCCTTCGGTGCCGGCGCGCGGCGCAGCGCCGGCGGCGCCGATCCGTTCGCCAATTTCGGCGCGGCGCGCGGCGGCGCCCCGGCGAAGGGCGCCGACATCAATGCCACGCTGAAGGTGCGGCTCGAGGAGATCGTCTCGGGCGAAAAGGCCGAGGCGGTGTTTCCCAACGGCAAGCATCTGGCGATCCGCCTGCCCGACGGCGTGGAGGATGGGCAGACGATCCGCCTCAAGGGTCAGGGCCAGCCCTCCCCGAACGGCGGCGCGGCGGGTGACGCGCTGGTCACCATACAGTTCGCCAGGAACGCCCGATTCCGGCCCGAGGGGCGTGACGTCGTCCACGATCTGCCGGTCCCGCTGACGACCGCCGTGCTTGGCGGCAAGGTCGAGGTCGAGACGCTGACCGGGCGCATCTCGCTGACGATCCCGCCCTGGACCAACTCCGGCAAGACGTTCCGGCTGCGCGGCAAGGGGCTGACCACCAAGACCGGCGGTCATGGCGACCTCCTGGCGAGCGTGCGCATCATGCTGCCGGAAGGCGATCACGACCTGGAAGCGCTGTTTCGGGCGCGCGCCGACAAGGCGACGGCCGCAGGCTGACGGCTCGACCGCATCGCAA
>JBBSUS010000328.1:0-4052 GCA_038234195.1 Hyphomicrobiales bacterium
CAAGCCGTCGAAGATCCGCGTCTTGAAGCCCGGCATCATCTTCTCTGGGCTGGCGAACGAGGTCACGGTCGGTCGCTATCACTCGATCTTCGCCGATCCGGTGCGCCTGCCGGCCGATTTCGAGGTGACGGCCGAGACCGAGGACGGCATCGTCATGGCCTTCGAACACAAGAGCGAACCCGTCGCTGCGGTGCAGTTCCACCCCGAAAGCATCATGTCGCTTGGCGGCGAGGCCGGCATGCGGATAATCGAGAACATCGTCGCGCATCTCCCGCGCCGCGCCCGCAAAACCCGGGCGGCCTGATCCGGTGACGATTGTCGCAAGCACCGAGAGCGAGGCCGCGGCCCCGCTCGTCAAGCGCATTGCCATGGCGAGCGTCATCGTGGCGGTCGCCGTGCTCGCGATCAAATACGCGGCCTATTATGTGACGGGCTCGGTGGCGCTCTATTCCGACGCGCTGGAATCGATCGTCAACGTCATTGCCGGCATCGTCGCTCTCTGGGCTGTCTCGCTGAGCTTCAAGCCGGCCGATACCGACCATCCCTTCGGTCACACGAAGGCTGAGTATTTCTCGGCGGTGGTCGAGGGCGTTCTGATCGTCGTTGCTGCGCTCCTGATCCTGCGCGAGGCGTGGGGGGCCTACCTGGTCCCGCGCAGCCTCGATGCGCCGTTGCTGGGCATCGCCATCAACACCGTCGCCACGGTGATCAATGCCGGCTGGGCGACCTATCTGATCCGGCAGGGCGCGCGCCATCGCTCGCCGGCGCTGTCGGCCGACGGCCGGCACATCATGGCCGATGTCGTCACCTCCGTCGGCGTGGTCATCGGTCTGCTCGTCGCGACGGCCACCGGCTGGTCGATCCTCGATCCTTTGATGGCGGCGCTGGTTGCGCTCAACATTCTGCGGGAAGGCTATAACGTCGTCACCAGTTCGCTGTCAGGCCTGATGGATCGGGCAATCGACCCGGCGGAAGGCGTCAGGGTTCGCGACGTGATCTCGACAAATGCCGAAGGCGCGCTGGAGGTCCACGATCTGCGGACCCGCCTTGCCGGGCGGGCGATGTTCATCGAGTTCCACATGGTGGTGCCCGAGAAGATGACCGTCGGCGACGCCCACGAGATCTGCGACCGCATCGAGGACGCGCTGCAGGTCGAGTTCGACGGCGCCCGTGTGTCGATCCACGTGGAGCCCGAAGCCGAGGCCAAGCAGACAGGCGTGCCGGTGCTGTAGAGCTGAAACGCGAAAGAGCTGAAACGCGAATTCGACCCCGATGGTAACCTGTCAATTGACGCTTGACGACCGGGCCTGCCTTCTCACCTTGCGCTATGAACATCGGCGGCATCCGGTACAAAACGCTTCGTCAATTCGCCGAGACCGGTCGAAGTCGAGGCCTGCCTGGCAATCTCGTCGGTCGGCTTCGCAAGATGTTGGCTTTTCTTGCAGCGATCGAAACGGCCGACGAATTGTACGTTCCACCAAATTACGGCGCCCAATGCCTTGTCGGCGACCGGAATGGGACGTGGTCGCTGACCGTTTCGAAGAATTGGCGCATGACGTTTCGGATCGAGCCGACGGATGGCATCGTCGATCTCGACTTGGAGGATTGTCATTGATGTCGATCCGACTGCATTCGAGCTTTGCGGTGCATCCGGGTGACTGGCTGCGGACCGAAATCGTCGAGCCTCATGCGCTTACCGTCTCGGCGCTTGCCACGAAGTTGAAGGTGACGCGTCAAGCGATGAGCAATCTGCTGAACGGTCATGCCGGGCTTTCCGCACAGATGGCGATACGGTTCGAGAAGGCGTTCGGCTTGCGCGCTGAAACCATGCTGCGGATGCAGGCGGCCTACGATCTGGCGCAGGCTCGGTACATCCAGGACGATATCGACATCGAGCCCATCGGCGCAATCGCACTGGACATCGTTGCCGGTGCCGAAGGTTAGGTCTTGTCTTTGACCCGAACCCGGTCCATCCTGAATGCCATGATCGCGATGCCGAACATTTTCTGCGCAGCCGAGGCCCATTTCCGGGTCGGCTTTTGAGCGCGTCGCTCGATTCTCCTCCTAGACCTTCTTAGCTGCGGCCGTCGGACCCGTTGAGAAGGGGCGTCCGGCGGTCGAGCCGGCGCTGACGGGGCCTACTATGGCGCCGCGCACCCACTGCCTCTTCGCTTTACATTCGATGTCCAATTGCGGATGACCCGGTTCTGAGCGAGGCGCCTTGCGCCCGTCCGGCATCCGCAGCGAACCGATGCCTGCCGGCATCAGCCGCAAAGCGAAAAAGGTGCTCCATGTCTGCCAATTCCAACATCAACTCGACCGAGGCACATGTGCCGCCGGCCACAGCCGACCGACGCGGCACCATGCCGATGGCCGCGCAAAAATATCAACCCTATGGTCAGATCGATCTGCCCGACCGCACCTGGCCGTCCAAGGCCATCGAAAAGGCGCCGATCTGGTGCTCCGTCGATCTGCGCGACGGCAATCAGGCGCTGGTCGATCCGATGGGCCACGACCGCAAGGCCAGGTTCTTCGCCCTGCTGAAGGCCATGAACTTCAAGGAGATCGAGATCGGCTTCCCGTCGGCCTCGCAGACCGATTTCGACTTCGCCCGCTGGTGCATCGAGGAGGGCGATACGCCCGACGATGTCTCGCTGCAGGTGCTGGTCCAGTGCCGGCCGGAACTGATCTCCCGGACCTTCGAGAGCCTGGAAGGTTCGGTCCGGCCGATCGTCCATTTCTACAATTCGACCAGCGAACTCCAGCGTCGGGTCGTCTTCCAGAAGGACCGGGCCGGCATCAGGGAAATCGCGACCGACGCCGCCAAGATGGTTATGGACATGGCCGCCAAGTCGGGGGCAAAGGGCGAGGACTCCTACCGCTTCGAATATTCGCCCGAGAGCTTTACCGGCACCGAACTCGATTTCGCCGTCGAGATCTGCAATGCGGTCGCTGAAATCGTGAAGCCGACGGCGCAGAACAAGCTGATCTTCAACCTGCCGGCGACGGTCGAAATGTCGACGCCGAACATCCATGCCGACCAGATCGAATGGATGTGCCGCAATCTCGACAACCGCGAAAATCTCATCGTCTCGCTGCACCCGCACAATGACCGCGGCACCGCGGTGGCTGCGACCGAGCTCGGCCTGATGGCCGGCGCGGACCGCGTCGAGGGCACGCTGTTCGGCAATGGCGAGCGCACCGGAAACGTCGATCTCGTCACCCTGGCGCTGAACATGTTCACCCAAGGCATCGATCCCGGACTCGACATCACCGACATCAATCACGTCAAGGATGTCTACGAATACTGCAACCAGCTGCCGATTGGCGAGCGGCACCCCTATGTCGGGGAACTCGTCTACACCGCGTTTTCCGGCTCGCATCAGGATGCGATCAACAAGGGCATGAAGGCGATCCGCACGGCCAACAAGCCGCTGTGGGAGGTTCCCTACCTGCCGATCGACCCGAAGGACGTGGGCCGCTCCTACGAGGCGATCATCCGCATCAACTCGCAATCGGGCAAGGGCGGCATCGCCTATGTGCTGCAGGCCGACTACGGGCTGAACCTGCCGCGCAACCTGCAGGTCGAGTTCCGCGACGATATCCAGCGCATTACCGACGAAGGCGGCAAGGAGCTTCCGGTGAAGCAGATCTATGACCGCTTCATCGAACGCTATGTCGAGCAGCCGAACGGCCGCATCAAGTTCCTCGACCACACGACCAAGCCGAGTGCCACAACCAGGGGCGAGCGCATTCTCGAGGCGACGATCATGGACGGCGACGCGGAGGTGGTGATCGAAGGGCTCGGCACCGGTCCGATCGACGGTTTCGTCGATGCGCTCTGCCGGCATCTGGGGATCGAATTTTCGGTGTTCGATTATTCCGAGCACTCGCTCGGCGCCGGTTCCGACGCGCGCGCGATCTGCTACATGGAGGTGCAGCATGCGGACGGTCGCCTCTTCGGCGCCGGCATCAACAAGAATATCGTGACGGCATCGCTCGAAGCGATCGTTGCGGCGGCCAACAGGCTGCTCATGAAATAACGCCTCGAG
>JBBSUS010000329.1:0-4039 GCA_038234195.1 Hyphomicrobiales bacterium
GTAGGATCGCATCGATCTTGGCAAAATTGTCGAAGGACGTATCGGTGCGAAAACGCACCTCAGGCATGAACTTCATGCCGCGCAGCGCCGGCGTCAGCCGTCCGCGCACAAATTTCGCGTGGTCGTTCAGCGCCTTCACGAAGGGCGCCGTGTCATCCTGACCGAGCACCGTGACATAAGCGGTGGCGAGCTTCAGATCCGGCGTCATGCGCACCTCGGACACCGAGACGACGGCCTTTTCGAGCAGCGGATCGCGGATCTCGCCGCGCTGCATGATTTCGGTGAGCGCATGGCGCACCTTTTCACCGACGGACAACTGCCGCTGCGAGCGGCCGGGTGAGGGTTTCTTGGACACGGCAGTACCTGTGAGAAGTGCGCGAGCATCGCCGGTCTGACTCGGACCGGCGACGCTTTAGGCTTGAAAAGAGGATGGCGTCGAACCTGTTACGGGAAGGGCACGCGGCCGGCAAGCCGAAGCGCATCGGTACGCAGAACACCGGTTCAACTTCGGAAGACTCTCCGCGACCGAGACGGGAACCGCCGCTTGCGCGGTTACGAAAACGGGCGGGGTTTGCCCCCGCCCGTGCCGGATTCCAGCCTGAACAGGCAGGCTTAAAGCGTGCGAGCCACGTGCTCGACGCGGAAGCATTCGATGATGTCGCCAGCGCGGATGTCTTCGTAACGTTCGAAGGCCATGCCGCATTCCTGGCCGCTCTCGACCTTGGCCACTTCGTCCTTGAAGCGCTTGAGCGTCTTGAGCGTGCCTTCGTGGATGACGACGTCGTCGCGGATGAGGCGCACGCCGGCACCGCGCTCGACCTCGCCCTCGGTGACGAGACAGCCGGCGACCTTGCCGACCTTGGTGATGTTGAAGACCTCGCGGATCTCGGCATTGCCGAGGAAGGTCTCGCGGCGCTCCGGCGGCAGAAGGCCGGACATCGCGTCCTTCACGTCATCCACCAGGTCGTAGATGATGTTGTAGTACCGGATCTCGACGCCATCGCGTGTCGAGGCTTCACGCGCCTGCTTGTTGGCGCGGACGTTGAAGCCGATGATCGCGGCGTTCGAGGCCGCTGCCAACGACACGTCGCTTTCGGTGATGGCACCGGCGCCCGAATGGATGATGCGGGCACGGACCTCGTCGGTGCCGAGCTTGTCCAGCGAGCCGACGATGGCCTCGACCGAGCCTTGCACGTCGCCCTTGATCAGGAGCGGGAACTCCTTGAGCCCCGAATCCTGCATCTGCGACATCATCTGCTCGAGCGAGCCGCGCTGGCCGGCGTTCTTGGCGACCTGCTTTTCACGGGCGAGGCGCTGACGATAGTCGGCAATCTCGCGGGCCTTGGATTCGCTGTCGACGACGGCGAAGCGATCGCCGGCAAGGGGCGTTCCCTGCATGCCGAGGACCTCGACCGGCATGGAAGGCGGCGCCTCCTTCAGCTGCTCGCCCTTGTCGTTGATGATGGCACGCACGCGGCCCCACTCGTCGCCGGCCACGACGATGTCGCCGATCTTCAGCGTACCCGTCTGGACGAGCACGGTCGCCACCGAGCCACGGCCCTTGTCGAGTTGCGCCTCGATGACAGTACCTTCCGCCGAGCGGGACGGATCGGCCTTCAGTTCCAGGAACTCGGCCTGCAACAGGATCGCGTCGAGAAGCTTGTCGAGATTGGTGCCCTTCATCGCCGACACCTCGACGTCGAGGACCTCGCCGCCCATGGATTCGACGAACACCTCATGCTGCAGAAGCCCATTGCGGACCTTCGCGGCGTCGGCGCCCGGCTTGTCCATCTTGTTGATCGCCACGATGATCGGGACGTTCGCCGCTTTGGCGTGGTTGATGGACTCGATGGTCTGCGGCATGACCGCATCGTCGGCCGCCACCACCAGGATGGCGATATCGGTTGCCGCCGCACCGCGGGCGCGCATCGCCGAGAAGGCGGCGTGGCCGGGCGTGTCGATGAACGATATCTTCTGGCCGTTGCGCTCGATCGGGTAGGCACCGATGTGCTGGGTTATGCCGCCAGCCTCACCTGAGACGACCTTGGTCTTGCGGATCGCATCGAGCAACGACGTCTTGCCGTGATCGACATGGCCCATGATCGAGACGACCGGAGGCCGGATCACGGATTTCTCCGCATCGTCCTCGACGTCGAAGATGCCCTGCTCGACATCGGCCTCGGCGACGCGGCGCACGGTGTGACCGAATTCGGCGGCAATCAGTTCGGCGAGATCAGGATCGATGATGTCGCCAGGCTTCATCATCTGGCCCTGCTGCATCAGGAACTTGATGACGTCGACGGAACGCTCCGACATGCGGTTGGCGAGTTCCTGGATGCTGATGGTCTCTGGAATAATCACTTCGCGTGCAATCTTCTCCCGCGGCGTATTCTGCTGCGAGCGTTTGAACTTCTCCTGGCGGCGTCTGATCGACGACAGCGAACGACCACGGCTGCCCTCCTCCGAGGTCAGCGCCTTGTCGAGCGTCAGCTTGCCGCTGCGACGGCCGGTGTCGCGGCTCGGACGGGCAGGCTTGGGAGCCTCGGCCGGCGCACCTTTCAGCGGACGGCGCACGCCCGGACGAGCCCGGTCGTCTTCGCCGACCGGACGGCGGCGGCCCTCGCCGCGGGCAGCCAATGCCTCGGCATCGGCCACACTGACTGTCGGTTCGACGGTCTTCTTGCCTGCACCTACAGCCTGGGCCGGACCACGGCGTTCGGACGCTGCTTCCGCCTTGCGGCGGGCCTCTGCTTCGAGTTCGAGCCGCGCAGATTCCTCGGCGGCGCGCTTTTCGGATTCCTCACGCTCGGAGCGCCGACGTTCGTCGTCGGAAACGCGGCGCGCTTCCTGCTCCTGGAAGAGCCGGCGATCCTCGACTTCACGCTGCTTGGCCAGTTCGAGTGCCCGGCGCCGGGCGTCCATCTCGCGGGACGACAGGTCGGACAGCACGGCGCCACGTGGCTTGTTGCCCGTGGTTGCTGCCGGACGTGCACCGTCACGACCGCCACCCGGACGCGGGGCCCCCTGGCTCTGGCCGGGACGGCCACCGGGCGCACCTTGCGAACCGGGACGAGCGGAGGACGCCGAAGCACCGCTGCGAGCGCCTTGCGAGGATGGCGCACCCGTGCGGGCCGCCGGCAAACCGCTCGACGGGCGAGCGGGCGATGCGGACGCCGCCGATGGAGCAGGACGTTGTGCTTCGACTTTCGGGGCCGATGCGGCAGCTTCCGTCGTCGCGGCAGCGGGCTTTGCGTCCGCAACAGCGGCGGCGGGCGCAGCCTCGGCCTTGGGCGCAGCACCAGCCTCGGCGGCAGGCGCCTCGACCGGCTTTTCGGCTTCCGGCTGGACGACGGGTTCGGATCCGGGCTTCGGACCGATCTGAATTTGCTGCGGCTTGCCACCAGCCTGCGGACGGACTGGCGGCGGCGCAACCGCTGCCTTGGTCGGCTCGCTCGTGGCAGGCGCTGCGGCACTGGCGCTCGGGGCGGCCTCGGACGGCGCCTTGGCTTCAACAGCCGGCGCGGCGGCGACGGGGCTCACAACATCCGACGCAGACGTCGTCGCCTGGGCAGGGGCCTCGGATGGCGCCTGAGTCGGAGCGGGCGTCGAAGCCGCCTTCGCCTCGGGCTGAGACTCGCGCGGCTTCAGGCCAGCAGCGATCGCGGGCGATGCCTCGCGCTCGTCAGGCTTGGTAATCCGTCGCTTCTTGGTCTCGACGACGACATTGTTCGTGCGACCATGGGAGAAGTTCTGCCGAACCGTCGACTGCTCGTTGCCGCCGCGCTTCAGGGTCAGGGTCTTCTTGGTGCTCACGCTCAAGGTCTTGTCGTCGCCGGACTTGGTATCGCTCATCTACGCTTCCGCTTCCTGCGCGGGTCAGACCCCGCGCCCTACATCTCTTGCCCGGAGCGTCGCTGTTCAGGCGCTTCCGTGACGGTCAAAATCTCAAGGTCCCGCGGCTCACTGAAGAGCAATTCCGGGCCCCGATGCGGAGCCTTCGCCCCGATATGTCGCGAGCGCGGCCAAGCGCTTCGCCGCA
>JBBSUS010000330.1:0-4023 GCA_038234195.1 Hyphomicrobiales bacterium
CTCGCCGTCATCCTGCTGGTGGTGCTGATCGCCGGCATGTTCATGGACGCTGTGACCATCATGTTCATCACCCTGCCGATCTTCCTGCCCGTGGTGCGCGAGCTCGGCTGGGACCCGGTCTGGTTCGGTGTCGCGCTGATGGTCAATCTGGCCATCGGCCTGTTCACGCCACCGGTCGGCATCAATCTGTTCGTCGCTGCCAACATCACCAAGATGTCGCTGGAGAAGATCGCGGTCGGCGCAATCCCCTTCCTTTTGACGAGCCTCGTCGGCCTCGCTTTGATCTCGGCGTTCCCGCAACTGTCGAAGGTGCTTCTGGCCTATATGGGCTGAGCCTGTCGGAAGCGGATGCCGAACGGCGAAAGGGTCGACCGCACGGCCGACCCTTTCGAATGGTTTGCTTGTCGAAGGCTTCAGGCCCCCCGTACCATAGCTGGTGTCGGCGGGATCAGGCGGCCTGTGCCGTGGGGGCCGTGTCTGCCTCTTCCATTGCGCGCATGTACACGTCGAGCAGCGTCTCGTGCTCGTCGCGCTCGTCCTTGTCGAGCTTGCGAAGCTTGATGATCTCCTTGATGATCTTGACGTCGAAGCCCTCGCCCTTGGCCTCGGCGAAGACCTCTTTCTTGCCTTCGTTCAGTTCGGCGATCTCCGCCTCGATGTGCTCCACGCGCTCGACGAAGGCGCGGATCTGGCCGCCGGTTACGCCTGCCGAAAGTCCGATCTGGTCGCTCATGATTGCTCCTTTGTGAACGCAAGGCCGCACTATTGGAGTGTCCTGATTACCGGTTCGTTAAGGCTGTCGGATTGCTCGCGATTTCCACAGGGCACGAATGTTGCCGCCCATGGGTGGCCTGAGCGTGTCGGTTCGGGACGGATCTTGGCTCAGCACCCGCGACGCCAAGGCCATCGGCCCCGCGTCCGGATTGTCGCGCCGTGTTGCCCGGATTAGGCTCTCGGCCCAAAGATCGCCAAAAGGCGAGGACGGACGACAGGGAGCGCTGCAATGCCGAACGACGCCCAGACGACAGCCGAGATGCCCGGCCGCGAGGCGGCGCGCGGCCGCTACATCGACGCCATCGACGGTTTCGACAGGGACGCAGCGCTCAGGGAGTTCTTTCCCAGCGGCAACGCCGCGTCCGCCAACGCCTGCGAGATCTGCTGCGACAGACATGCCGACGATCCGAAGCGGATAGCGCTTCGCTACCGCACCCGAGACGGCGGCGGTCGCGACATGAGCTTCGCCGAGTTGAAGATCCTGTCATCGAAGCTCGCCGGGCTGTTCACCGAGCACGGCATCGGCAAGTGCGACGTCATCGCCGGCCTCTTGCCGCGCACGCCGGAACTGCTCGCGACGATCATGGCGGCCTGGCGGATCGGGGCGATCTACCAGCCGCTCTTCACCGCATTCGGTCCGAAGAGCATCGAGCATCGGGTTGCCGCGGCGAAGACCCGACTGATCGTCACGGATCGCGGCAATCGCGCCAAGCTCGACGGCCTAACCGAGGGGAGCTCGAACAGCGCATCGCTGCATCCAGCCATCGTCACCGTCGGCGCCGACCCGTCGAGCGGCGATCTCGATTTCGTCAAGGATATGGAAGGGCAAAGCGATTGCTTCGCACCTGTCTCGTGCGGGATCGATCACCCGTTCCTGATGATGTTCACCTCCGGCACGACGGGCCCCTCGAAGCCGCTGACCGTGCCCATCCGGGCGATCCCGGCCTTCGTCGCCTACATGCGTGACGCCGTCGGCCTCCGACCGGGCGACCGGTTCTGGAATGTCGCCGATCCGGGCTGGGCCTACGGGCTCTATTACGCAGTGACGGGCCCCCTCGCCCTCGGTCTCACCACGACCTTCTATGATGGACCCTTCACGGTGGAAGCGACCTACGAGACGATCAAGGGCCTCGGCATCACCAATCTCGCAGGTGCGCCGACTGCCTTTCGCTTGCTCGTCGCTGCAGGTCCGGAAGCCGCCGCAGGCATCAAGGGTCAGCTGCGGGCCGTGAGCAGCGCCGGCGAGCCTCTCAATCCCGAGGTCATCCGATGGTTCGCCAAAAATCTCGGCACGACGATCCATGACCATTATGGCCAGACCGAACTCGGCATGGTGCTGTGCAACCACCACGACCTCGAACACCTAGTCCACCTTGGCTCGGCCGGCTTTGCGGTCCCCGGCCACAGGGTCGTGGTCGTCGACGAGGCCGGCACCGAACTGAGCGCGGGCGTGCCGGGCATCCTGGCGCTCGATCGGACCCGCTCACCGCTGATGTGGTTTTCCGGCTACCACGAACGCGAAACGACCGCCTTCGTCGGAGACTATTATCTGAGCGGCGACACCGTAGAGATGAACGAGGACGGCAGCATCTCCTTCGTCGGACGGTCCGACGACGTCATCACCTCCGCCGGCTACCGGATCGGGCCGTTCGATGTCGAAAGCGCACTGATCGAGCATCCGGCCGTTGTGGAATCCGCCGTCGTCGGCAAGCCGGACGCCGAGCGCACCGAACTCGTCAAGGCCTTCGTGGTGCTCAAGCCCGGCTTTGCAGCGGGCACGAAACTGGCGGACGAAATCCGCGATCACGTGAAGGCCCGGCTGTCGGCCGTCGCCTATCCGCGGGAGATCGAGTTCGTCGACAGCCTGCCGCGCACGCCCAGCGGCAAGCTTCAGCGCTTCATCCTGCGCCAGCAGGAGATCGCCAAGGCCAAGGGTGACACAGCGGCGTAAGCGTGCGGCATCCGGAATTCCGCACGACGGGTGCGCCGTTCGGTCAAGCCAACGATTCAGCGCCGCTCCCGGACGTCTCTGGCGAAGGCGGCGCGAAGGGCGAGCGCGGCAGGGCTCGCAGCAGCCGGTGCAGGGTCTCCACCGTCGACGCGTCGGCGATGCCATCCACCTTCTGGCGACGGAAATGCATCTGGAAGGCGCGCGTTGCCTGGTGGGTCAATTCGTCGAACATGCCGTGATCGGGCACGGCGTAGCCGTAGGCAGCGAGCATCGCCTGGAAGGTCGTGACCGGCTCGCCCTTGTCGCCCTGACCGAAAAAACGCCCGCCCCTGAGCGGCGACGGCGGAACGATATGGCCAATGCCGGCCGCGGCGAGCCTGTCCCAGGGAAACTTTTCTCCCGGATCGACCTTGCGGCCGGGCGCGATGTCGGAATGGGCGAGAACGAATTCGGCAGGGATGGAGTGCCGCGACAGGATATCGTGGCAAAGGGCGATCACCGCTTCGATCTGGACATCCGGGAAGTCAGGGTAGCCACCATCATGTCCTGGATTGACGATCTCGATGCCGATCGAACGGGAATTGACGTCACGTCTGCCCCGCCAACTGCCGACGCCGGCGTGCCAGGCGCGCTGCGCCTCTGGAACCATCTGCACGATCCGGCCGTCCTCATGGACGAGATAGTGGCAGGAGACCTCGCTCACCGGATCGCACAGCCAGCGGCGTGCCGACTCGCCCCCGCCCATGCCGGTGTAGTGCAGGATCAGCATGTCGGGCTTGATGCCGTTTCGACGTTCAGTGTGGTTCGGCGAAGGTGAGCACTCGCAGGCGAGCCGCGTATCAGGCATCGCAGCGACCATCAGATCGGGCGTCACGCGGCGCTCTTTCCAGAAATCTGCGAATAGGCGTTGTTGATCGCCTTCATGCGCTCGTTGGCGATGAACATGAACTCGTCGGGCACCCCTCGCGCGGCCAACCGGTCGGGGTGGTTTTCGCGCACAAGAGTCAGATAGCGCGCCCGCGTTTCGGCGGCAGGCGTGCCGGCGTCGAGGCCGAGCACGGCATAGGGGTTGTTGGGCCCAAGGATATGGCGGTTGCGAATGCGGGCGAACTGAACCTCCGACAGTCCAAAGATTTCGGCAATGTCACCGAGGAAGGCGAGTTCGCGCTCATGCACCAGGCCATCGGCCTTGGCGATGTGGAACAGCGCATCGAGAACGTCCGCCAGGAGTTGGCATTCGCCGTCGGGATCGGTGCACAGGCCCGTCAGCCGCGTCGCGTAGACCTCGTAGCCCGCGA
>JBBSUS010000331.1:0-4022 GCA_038234195.1 Hyphomicrobiales bacterium
GACGCACTTGGTTTAGGTCCAAGCGCCGAGAGGCATGGGGGTTCAAGTCCCTCCACCCGCACCACGCGGCCGCTTTCACGCGAATTTCATAACGGGATCCGCCGCTTTCAAAACAGGCGGACCCAAAGGAACGAAAAGGTATCGAGAATGCAGGTAACGGAGACCAAGGCCGAGGGCCTGAAGCGCGAGATCGAGATCGTCGTGCCCGCCTCGGATCTTGAGGCACGACTGCAGACGAGGCTCTTCGAGGCCAAGGATCGGGTCCAGTTGAAGGGCTTTCGTCAGGGCAAGGTGCCGGTGTCGCACCTTCGCAAGATGTATGGCCGCTCGCTGATGGCCGAGATCGTGAACGAGATTCTCAACGAGACCCCCCGTTCGGTCATCGCCGAGCGCAACGAGCGCTCCGCCATGCAGCCGGAGATCGCCATGAGCGAGGACGAGTCGGAGGCGGAGAAGGTCCTTTCCGGCAAGTCGGATTTCAAGTTCACCGTAAACTACGAGACCCTGCCGACTTTCGAGCTGCAGCCGACCGATGGCATCAAGATCGAGCGTCCGATCGTCGAGATTGCCGATTCGGAGGTCGACGAGCAGGTCGAGCGCATCGCCGCCAATGCCCGCGAATACGAGCCGAAGGACGGCGAGGCGCAGGACGGTGACCGCATCACCATGGACTTCGTCGGCAAGATCGACGGCGAGGCCTTCGAGGGCGGCGCGGCGACCGATTCCAATCTGGTGATCGGGTCCAAGCAGTTCATCCCCGGCTTCGAGGAGCAACTTGTCGGCGCGAAGGCCGGCGACGAGAAGACCGTCGAGCTGACTTTCCCGGAGGATTACGGCGCGGCCCATCTCGCGGGCAAGGCCGCGAGCTTCGACGTGACCATCAAGGAAGTGGCCTCTGCCAAGGCAACTTCGATCGACGACGAGATGGCCAAGAAGCTCGGTGTCGAATCGCTCGACAAGCTGAAGAGTGTCGTGCGTGAGCAGATCGAGAGCCAGTACGGCATGGCGACTCGCCAGAAGGTCAAGCGCCAGCTCCTCGACGCCCTCGACGAAACCTACACCTTCGATCTGCCCGAGAGGCTGGTTCAGGCCGAGTTCGACAATATCTGGAACCAGGTCCAGAAAGAGCTCGAGCGCAACGGCAAGACCTTTGCCGACGAGGAGACCACCGAGGACGAGGCGCGTACCGAATATCGCCGCCTCGCCGAGCGCCGGGTTCGCCTCGGTCTCGTCTTGTCGGAAATCGGCGAGAAGGCCGGCGTCCAGGTGACGGACGAGGAGATGCAGCGGGCGATGTTCGAGCAGATTCGCCAGTTCCCGGGCCAGGAAAAAGAAGTCTATGACTACTTCCAGAAGAACCCGGAGGCACTGACCACGCTGCGTGCGCCGCTCTACGAGGAGAAGGTCGTCGATCATCTGCTCGCTGAGGTCGACGTCACGGACAAGACCGTCAGCAAGGAAGAGCTGATGGCCGAGGACGAGGACGACAAGCAGGCCGTGCTCGCTTCGTAAAGGGCGCTTATCGACGAATCGCTCGCATGAGGAGCGGAGCAAAGGCCGGCCCAGTGCCGGCCTTTGCGTTTGACGGAACGTGCGACTTGCTATGCTGACCCAGCGGCGACCGGCCTTCGCCCCGCGGCAGCGAGCCCGGTCCGATTCGGACGATAGGTCACCGGATGGTCGCTCGTGCGGCGTAGGTTGATCCCGCTGCCCCAGTCTCGACAAAGGCATCGACGATAGAGCGCCCCGCGGGCGCCTTTGAACGGCACACGGTCGTCGCTCATACGTCGCTCCGGCAGTCCGGCATCGAAACGGCGAATTTTCACCCCGGCTCGCGATCCGGCGCAATTTGCAACCGACAGGCATTTTCCGGCATGCAACGATCATCGACAGGGCTCATCGCGTTCTTCTGTGGGCTCTTGCTATGGGGCTCGGTCATTTCCGTTCAGGCTCAGGGATTGTCGCTGCCAGGACTCTCGTCCGGTGCCGCCAAGACAGAGTCGAGCAAAAGTGATGCCGCGACGTCTCCTTCGCTCGATGATCTGATCAAGATCCTGGAGAATGACGAGACCCGCAAGAAACTCGTCGAAAGCTTGAAGGCGGCCGCCTACAAGGCGCCGGCCACGTCCGCTGGCAGCGGCGACGGGCAAGGGGGCTCCGCCGACGAGCCCGTTCGCACGTTGCCGGGCGAGATCGCGCAGACAATGCGCAACGTCATCGGCAATCTGTCCGACAGTTGGGACAGCGTGCGCACCAGCGTCGCGGCTTCCGTCACGATGCTCTCAGGTGCCGGCAGCATCGACGTTCCTAAAATTCTCTCGGCGATCCTGCCCGTCGGACTCGTTGCAATCATCGTTTTCCTGGTGCTGGCCGGCGGGCGCCTGATCAAGACCCCGATCTGGCGCAAGCTCGATCGGTCTGCCGAGCACTCCGGCCCGGTCCGCAAGCTGATGTTGCTCGTCGTCTCGACCGTTGTCGACGCCCTGTCCATCGGGCTCGCCTGGGCCGCCGGCACGGTCGCCGCGACAATCTTCTTTGGCGGTCAGCCCGGTCTCAACCAGGCACTCTTCCTGAACGCCTTCCTGCTGATCGAGATGATCAAGGTCGGCCTTGCAGCCTTCGTCTCGCCCGCCTTCCCGCATCTGCGGCTGACGCCGTTTTCCAATCGCCAGGCCAGCTACTGGTACTTCTGGTTCTCGAGGCTGATCTCGATCATCGGCTATACGTTCCTGTTCGTGGCGCCGATCGTTCAGCGGTCGTCCAGCACCAGTGCAGCCGATGCCGTGCGTTTCGCCGTGGTGTTCTTCTCGCTTTGTCTGGCGATCTCCCTGATCTTGAAGAACCGCGGCATCGTTCGAGAGCGGCTGAAGCGAGCGCGTCAGCGCGGCGATACGAGCTTTGGCGCACGGATAAACGCCCTTATCGGGCAAATCTGGTGGGTGTTGGCGATCGTCTTCGTCGTATCGCTCTTCACGGTCTGGCTGCGCAGCCCGCAGACCGGAATGGCTTTTATGACGACCGCCACCTTGAAGTCGATCGGCACGATCGCTGTCGGTGGCCTTCTCATCTCAATCCTCACACGCATCATTCATTTCGGCATCCCAGTGCCACAGGGCGCCAAGGACCGCCTGCCACTTCTCGAGAAGCGGCTGAACTCGTTCATCCCCAATGCACTGACGGTGATCCGCATCTTTGTCGCGCTGGTGGTCTTTGCGGTGATCATGGAGGCTTGGAGCCTCGTCAGCTTCTCCAACTGGCTTGCCAGTGCGTCGGGTCAGCGTCTGGTCACCGGGTTTTTGGGGGCCGGCACGATCCTCGCCATCGGCGTGGCCATCTACATCGGCGTGTCGTCGTGGATCGAATACCGGATGAACCCGAATTACGGTTCGGTGCCGACGGCGCGCGAGCGAACGTTGCTCTCGCTGTTCCGCAACGCGTTCACCATCACCATGGTGGTTCTGATTTCGATGCTCGTCCTGTCGCAGATCGGCATCGACATAGCACCGCTTCTGGCCGGTGCCGGTGTCGTCGGCCTGGCCATCGGGTTCGGCGCGCAGAAATTCGTCCAGGACATCATCACCGGTGCCTTCATCCAGATCCAGAATGCCATGAACGAAGGCGACATCGTCGAGTTGAACGGGATTTCCGGCACCGTCGAACAGCTGACGGTGCGTTCGGTCGGCCTGCGCACCATCGAAGGCACCTGGTATCTGATCCCGTTCTCCTCGGTGGATCAGGTGGCGAACTTCTCGAAGGACTTCGCCTATTACGTCGCCGATATCGGCGTCGCCTATCGCGAGAACATCGACAATGTGAAGCAAATGATGTTCGACGCGTTTGACAAGCTCAAGGAGAGCTCTGTCGGTGAGAACCTGCTCAGCGAATTCGTCATGTTCGGCGTCCAGGAGCTTGGCGACTCAGCCGTCGTCGTGCGCGGCCGGGTGATGACCAAGCCGGGCACGCAATGGGGCGTCGGCCGCGCCTATCGCGAGATCGTCAAGACATTGTCGGACGAGCGCGGA
>JBBSUS010000332.1:0-4020 GCA_038234195.1 Hyphomicrobiales bacterium
CTGACGTTCAGGCTGGTGATCTGGCGTTATTACAGTGACGGGGAACGCATCCTGCCGCTCCTCAAGCTCGCGCCCTCCAGTGGCCGACACGTCGAATATTACAAGCGCTTCGACACGCTTTTGGCGCCGCTGCCGTTTGTCTGGTGCTGGCTGGATATCGTCGCGGCGCTTCTGTTCTTCCGCTGGACGGACTTCAACCCGGCGGCCGGGCTGCTTCTGGCAGCCGTCGCCGCCGGTCGCATGCGGGCACTGCAGGAGATCGGTCACAATGCGCTGCATGTGGCGCTCTGTCCGTCGAAATCCTTCCAGTGGCTGCTGTCGAACGTCTTCTTTCAGTTTCCGACGATCAAGCGCGACATGCATTCGCGTTTCGTCACGCATGTGAAAGACCATCATCCCTATGCCGACATTCCCGACAAGGATCCCAATCTCAAGCGGGTGATCAAGGCCGGCATGATCCCGGGAATTTCGACCTGGGAGTTCGTGCAGGCGCTGTTCTTTCCGGTTTCGCCGGCAGGCCTTTCCAACACGATCACGGGAAATCTTCGCGATGCGACCCGCGAGAACGCTTCGGTACGAACAGCCGTCCTGAGGGTTGTCGTCACGTTCGCCGTCATCGGGCTCTATCTCTGGCTGGGAGGCCTCGCGGGATTTCTCGTCGGCTGGCTCATTCCGGTGTTTGCGGTCTATCCGCTGTTCGCATGGTGGTCGCTCTTGTCCAAGCACCGTTGGCACACGCCCTACGTGCCGGGGCTCGATCGTCGGGCGCACGACTACGAACACGGACGTGCGACCGATTTTCCCGGCCTGGCAGGGGCGGCGGAGCGTTATCTGATCTTCCCCATGTCGGACGCCTACCACCTGGCGCATCACATCTTTCCCTATGTGCGCTCGGAATACATGCCGGTGGTCGACCGGGCGCTGAAGATCCAGGAGCCGCGCTACACGCAATATATTTCGAGCGGCATGATCATCGATGTGAATGGCCAGCCCGCCGCTCTTTCGGAACTCCACCATCGCCTGACGCGACCGCGTGCGATGTCCGCCGTTCCGGCGGAGTAGGTCGCCAGCTCTTCATCGTCTCCAACAAGGAAACACGTGCCATGGATCACGTCCATCCGATCGGGATCATCAGCGGGAGCGGCATGGCCGCGCTTTCGGTTCTCGAAAAGCCCGACGAAATCGACGTCGTGACCCCGTTCGGCCGGCCATCCGCACCGCTCGTCACCGGCACGATCGCG
This sequence comes from Hyphomicrobiales bacterium, assembly GCA_038234195.1. Lineage (GTDB taxonomy): Bacteria > Pseudomonadota > Alphaproteobacteria > Rhizobiales > Rhizobiaceae > Aurantimonas. Next base: position 1,242 of record JBBSUS010000332.1, read on the forward strand.
GGCGTTCCCGTCGTGATTCTGCGCCGGCATGGCGCCGGACACACGACACTCCCGTCCGAGATCAACGTGCGGGCCAATGTCGCGGCGCTGAAGATCATGGGCGCAAGCCAGGTGATCTCCTTCAGCGCCGTCGGCAGTCTCGTCGAGTCGGCGCCGCCCGGAACGATGGTTCTCGTCGACCAGTATATCGACCGGACCTATCTGCGGCGAAAGACCTTCTTCGGCGAAGGGGTTGTCGCCCATGTCGCTTTCGGCGATCCCGTCTGCACCGACAGTTCGCCGCTGATCGCGCAGGCGCTCGCCGCGAGCGCGATCCCGCATCTTTCCGGCGGCACCTACATGGTCATGGAAGGCCCGCAATTCTCCAGCCGGGCGGAATCGGAGTTCCATCGCAGCCTCGGCGCCACGGTCATCGGAATGACGGCTATGCCCGAGCCGAAACTCTGCCGCGAAGCCGAGCTTTGCTACAACATGCTGGCGATGGTGACCGACTTCGACTGCTGGCACCAGGAGCACGACGACGTGACGGCAGATCTGGTCAGTGCGCGCATGGCTTCGAATGTTCGCAACGCCGAGAGATTGCTTGTCGATTTGCTGCCGAGACTGGCCGCGCGGCAGACCCCCTGTGCGAGGGGCTGCCATAGCGCGCTGGACGGTGCGATCATGACCGCACCGACGGCGATATCGAAGGCCAAGCGCCGCGAACTGGCGCTCCTCCTCGATCGTGTGCTCTGCGCACCGTCCGTCGTCGCAAGTCCCGCATTCCGACGCGTGGCAAGCGGGCAGACCGATGGCTGAGCGATCGGGTCTCCTCTTCGACCTTGACGGAACCATGCTCGACACCGACCCCCTGCACCTGGCGGCTTTCCAGAAGCTGCTGGCGGAGTTCGGTCGATCGATCACCGCGGACGACTATACCGCCCGCATCATGGGCGCGCCGATCGAACAGATCACGGCGGAGATGTTTCCCGATCAGTCTGTGAGCGAGCAATGGGACCTCGGCGAGCGCAAGGAGGCGATGTTCCGTGAGCAATTGACCGGTCCCCTGGTCGCCAAGCCTGGCCTCGAGGCCGTCTTCGACTGGGCGAGCGAGAATGCGGTCGGCATCTGCGTTGTGACCAACGCGCCGCGCCAGAATGCCGAGGCCATGCTGGCGGGTCTCGGTCTCATCGACAGGATTGCCGATCTCCTGATCGGAGCCGAGCTGTCAAAGAGCAAACCCGACCCCTTTCCCTATCAGGAGGGCATGCGGCGGCTTGGGGTGGATACCGACCATGCGGTCGCCTTCGAGGATTCCGGACCGGGTGTGCGATCGGCTTCGGCGGCCGGACTGTACACCTTCGCCATGAAGGGCGCGCTCGACGAGGCGGCGCTGCTAAGACACGGCGCCAGCGACGTTCTTTGCGATTTCACCGAGGATCGTCTCTGGACGAAGCTGAACGCGATCCTGGTGAATGCCGGAGATCGCGTGGCATGAGTTCGGTGATGATCGACGCGCCGACCGGCACTGGCGCAAGGGCGCGCTTGAAGGCTTACAGTTCCTTCGAGCCCTACGAACTGGCCGATTATCTGGCTGCTCTTGCGGCACGGATGCCCGACGTCGCGATTGCGATCGAGCGCATGCCGACGGCGACACTGACCGAGCGGCTCTTGGCGGAGCGGGACGCGCCGGGCGCCGACATGGTGTTCGGCTGGGCCGACACCGCCTCCCATACGCAAGGTCTGGGTCGGGTGGCGCTCGGGGGCTCGGCAAGTGGCAACGCCTATATCCGGCCGAGCGGCTTTTCGACCGCCTTCGTCGTCGATCCCTGGGTGCTGGCAGAAACCGGCGCGCAGATCGGCAACTGGCGCGACCTTGCCGATCCTCGCCTCGAAGGCCGGGTGGTCTTTCCGGACCCGGCCATCTCCGGTGCCGGGTTTCTGGCTTTGACCACGATCCTGCAATATTACGGTGAAGACGACGGTTGGGATCTGTTGTCGGCGATCTGCGCCAACGTTTCCGAGTTTCCCGCCTCGGCGTGGAAGCCCGCCGAACTTTGCGGCAACGGAATTGTCGCCTGCGGCGTGACGGTCAAGATCGCAGCGACCAGACGGATCGCTGAGTGGCCTGCGCTTCGGTTGGTGGAGCCGGCCGATGTCGTCGGCGCCGAAGCGGAGGTCTATGGCGCACTGTCATCCACGCGCCATCCCGAGATTGTCGGTGACGTCATCGAGTGGATCCTCTCGAAAGACGCCCGGATCCTCTTCGACGCCCACAACAAGACCGATTTGCGCAAACCTTCCCAAGGATTGTTCATGATCGACGCGGCCGGCGCCGTGGCCGATCGCGAGCGGTGGCTTGCCCTCTTCAAGTCTCTTGCGGCCAGCTGAAGGACAGGACGATGGCAGAAGCCGCAGGCATCACAACCGGCAACGGGAGCCGCGCCGAAATTCGAAACAGCCGCGTCCTGTCCGATGATTGGGGCGTCCTGACGAAATACGACGTCCGCTTCACCAGATCGGACGGAACGGTTCAGGATATCACCCGGGAGACCTATGATCGCGGCCACGGCGCCACGATCCTGCTCTTCAACCGCGAGGCGAACACCATCATTCTGACGCGCCAGTTCCGGCTGCCGGCGATGGTGACCGGTTACCAGGAGGACCTGATCGAAGCTTGCGCCGGCCTTCTCGACGAGCGCGATGCGATCTCGGCGATCAGACAGGAAGCCGAAGAAGAGACCGGCGTGACCGTCAAGGAGGTCACCAAGATCGGCGAGTTCTACATGAGCCCCGGCTC
>JBBSUS010000333.1:0-4019 GCA_038234195.1 Hyphomicrobiales bacterium
CGGCGATCAGATAGCCGAGCATCGAGCCGGCCGCGAAAATCGCCGTCAGGAACGTCGTCGAGCCGACGCTCATCTTCAGCACCTGCCCGCCATAAGGCTCGAGCAGGATGTCCTGCATGCCGAACGCGGCGGTGCCGACCGCCAAGGTTGCCAGGAGGCGCACAAGTCCCTCCTGCGCCAACAGCGACCGCAGCGCGTCCTTGAGGCGCGGTTTTTCAGGCTTTGCTCCGCCGTCGGCAACGGCCAACGGCGCGATGTCGCGGCGGCGCGGTTCCTGCTTCCAGATGGCGATCATCGTCAGGAGGATGGTCAGGATGGCCGAACCCTTGAGCACCTCGATCAGCTTCAGCGGTGAGAAATTGTCAAGGATGCGGCCGATGCCGAGCGCTCCAATGAACATGCCGACAAGGAGCATGGTGTAGAGCATCGCGACCACCCGCGGCCGCTTCTCTTCCGGCGCCAGATCGGTGGCGAGCGCCAGGCCCGTCGTCTGCACGGTATGGATGCCGAAGCCGACCATCAGAAAGGCGAGCGTCATGCCGGCTTCGCCGAAGATGACAGTGCCGGGACGAGCTTCGGAGATGATCAGCAACGAGATTGGCATCAGCGCCAGGCCGCCGAACTGGACCAGCGCGCCGAACCAGATGTAAGGCACGCGCCGCCAGCCGAGATAGGAGCGGTGATTGTCGGACTTGAATCCGATGAGTGCGCGCGCCGGCGCCGCTACCAACGGCAGCGCCATGGCGATCGCAATGATCGAAACCGGAATATTGAGCTCGACCGCCATGACGCGGTTGAGCGTGCCGCCAAGCAGAACCAGCGTGATGCCGACAGAAATCTGGAACAGCGACAGCCGCATGAGCCGGCCGAGCGGCAGGTCGGTTGTCGCGGCGTCCGCAAACGGCATAACCGCCTGCATGAAGCGGCCGAATTCGTAGCGGTTCTCATTCGGGCCCAAGGTCTTCTTGGCCCGCTTGGCGGAATTGCGTCGAAAGGACGGAAACCTCATGACCGGACGAGCTCCATGGCATGACTCTTGTAGAAACCTGCGGAAATGCGGGTGTCGCGACCGGTCGCCCAGCCCGACAGCCCAGGGTGCCGCTTCACCGCCCGGCGCAGTCGGCGCTCTGCGACCGGCACGATAGACGGCGCTCGATCGGCCCGCGGGAACAATCGCCCTGTCTGATGCATCATTGCGAGCATCGTGGTGCGCGGCGCGAAGGTGAAGGCGATCGATCCGTTCGTTCGCGCAGCGAGGCTGGCAAGCGCTTCAACGGCGTCGGCTTCCTCGTAATGAATGAGCGAATCCATCAGGACGACGTGGTCGAAGCGTCCGAAGGCCGATGCGAGCATGTCACCGGACGAAAAGCGGATCGCGTGACCATATCCCGCCTCATCGGCAAGGGTCTGAGCATGTGCAACGAGCGTCGGAGACAGGTCGATGGCGACGATCTCGGCGCCGCGGCGGGCCAGCTCGATCGAGAGAGCGCCGGTACCACAACCGGCATCGAGGATGCGGCGGCCATGAAGATCGGCCGGCAGCATCGAAAGCAGCGCCCGGCGCATGTCGTTGCGCCCTGCCCGAACGGTCGCACGGATTCGGCCGACCGGCGCGTCGGAGGTCAGGCGCTTCCAGGTTTCGGCAGCAGTGCGATCGAAATAGGTCTCGATCTCGCCGCGCCGTGTCTCGTAGGCTGCCGCGTCGCTCATCAATCCCTCACTCGAACCCGAGGAAGTCGAAGATCTCGCGATCCTTCATCGACTTGCCGTCCATCGGCGCGACGCCGGCGTAAAGCTTGGCGGCAAGCTGCATATATTCGTTCTGCACCGCTTCCAGCTCCGGCGACGGCTCCATCTCGAACAGCGTCGACTTCTTCAGGCGGCTCTTGCGGATGACGTCGAGATCCGGAAAATGTGCGATGCGCTCCAGCCCTGTCGCGGCATTGAAGCGGTCGATCTCGTCGGTGCCTGCCGAGCGATTGGCGATGACCCCACCGAGGCGCACGTCGTAGTTCTTCGACTTCGCCTGGATCGCAGCGACGATGCGGTTCATGGCGAAGATCGAATCGAAGTCGTTGGCGGTGACGACCAGTGCCCGGTCGGCGTGCTGAAGTGGCGCGGCAAAGCCGCCGCACACCACATCGCCGAGCACGTCGAAGATGACTACATCGGTGTCTTCAAGGAGGTGATGCTCCTTCAGGAGCTTGACGGTTTGGCCGACGACATAGCCGCCGCAGCCGGTGCCTGCCGGTGGGCCTCCCGCCTCAACGCACATCACGCCGTTGTAGCCCTCGAACACGAAGTCCTCGGGCCGCAGCTCCTCGGCGTGGAAATCGACCGTCTCCAGGACGTCGATCACGGTTGGCTGCAAGCGCTTGGTCAGCGTGAAGGTCGAGTCATGCTTGGGATCGCAGCCGATTTGAAGCACGCGCTTGCCGAGCTTTGAAAAGGCGACCGACAGGTTCGACGAGGTGGTAGACTTGCCGATGCCGCCCTTGCCGTAGACCGCGAAGACCTTGGCGCCGGCGATCTTCAGAGAGGGGTCCTGATGGACCTGGAGCGAGCCTTCGCCATCCTCGCGGCGGTAGACGGTTCCGGGCAGCGGCAGCGTGGTTTTCAGGGTGCTCATGCGGCCACCTCCATGGGTTTGATGCCTTCCAGCCGGTCTTCGAGTTCATCGCCGGCTTGGCGAAGAGCTTGCAGTTGTTCGTCGCTCGGGGACCAGTACTGGCGCTCCTGAGCCTCGATCAGCCGGTCGGCGATGCGGGCCGAGGCGGTCGGATTGAGCGCGGCAAGCCGCTCGCGCATTTCCGGATCGAGCAGGAACGTCTCGGCCAGTCGCTTGTAGACCCACGGGCTCACCTGTCCGGTCGTCGCCGACCAGCCAAGCGTATTGGTCACGTGGCTTTCGATCTGGCGCACGCCTTCGTAGCCATGGGACAGCATCGCCTCGACCCATTTCGGGTTGAGCGTGCGGGTGCGGGTTTCGAGGGCCACCTGCTCTTCGAGCGTGCGAACCTTGCCCTCGCCGCGGGTCTGGTCGCCGATATAGACCGGTACGGTCTTGCCACGCGCTTCGGACGCTGCGCGGCTTATCCCGCCGAGCGTGTCGAAATAGTGGTCGATCGTGGTGACGCCGAGTTCGACAGATTCGAGGTTCTGGTAAGTCATCTCGACCCGGGAGAAAGAGGCCTTCAACAGGGCGGCCTGCTCGCCGGTGTGACCGCGCCGATCGACGGCGAAGCATTTGCGGCGGGTATAGGCGGCAGCCAGTTCCCCCTCCTCCGACCAGGCACCGGAGTCGATCAGGAGATTGACGTTAGAGCCATAGGCGCCGTCGGCATTGGAGAAAACGCGCAGCGTCGCGGTTTCAAAGTCGCAACCGGTCTCCTCGGCATATTCGAGCGCGTGCTTGCGCACGAAGTTCATTTCCAACGGCTCGTCTGCCGATGCGGCGAGGAAGGCTGCTTCCGCCAGAAGCTTCGACTGCAGCGGTAACAGATCGCGAAAGATGCCTGAAAGGGTCATCAACACGTCGATGCGGGGACGGCCGAGAATTTCCAGCGGGACCAGATCGGCGCCTGCCAGGCGACCGAAGCCGTCATATCGCGGCGTGGCGCCGAGAAGCGCCAGGGCCTGGGCGAGCGGCGCGCCCTCGCTTTTCAGATTGTCGGTGCCCCACAGCACCATGGCGATCTTCTCGGGGAGAGCATGGCCGCTCGATGCGTGACGCTCCAGCACCCTTTCGGCCTGTCGGCGGCCGTCGGCAACGGCGAAGGCGCTGGGGATGCGGAAGGGATCGAAGCCGTGGACGTTGCGGCCGGTGGGCACGATCTGCGGCGAGCGCAGGAGATCGCCGCCGGACACGGGCCGGATAAACCGGCCATCGAGCGCTCGCATCAGCGCGGGAAGTTCGTGGTCGCGGCGCAGATCGATATCGAGCGTCTTCAGCACGCCTATGGTATCGGCCGCCTTCTCTTCGGCGATGCCATCAGCCAGCATCCGCGCCTTGAGAAGCA
>JBBSUS010000334.1:0-4018 GCA_038234195.1 Hyphomicrobiales bacterium
CGAATCGGCGAGCAGCGCGGCGCTGATCAAGGCAGGGCTCAAGACGTTAGGCCGGAATTGATCGACCGACTTTTCGGAGTCATGCTTACATTTGGCTGATTTGTAAGGAATGAACGATGTACCAGACGACACTGAGTACCAAAGGGCAGGTAACGCTTCCAAAGCCAATCCGTGATGCACTGGATTTGAAAGAAGGTGATCGGATTGCATTCGTCGTCGTCGATGGATCGATTCTGGTGCAACCTCGCAACGGTAAAGTCGAGGCGCTTTTCGGCGCTTTGTCTTCCTACGCGATTGAAGGGACGACCCTGGAAGACTTCGACGCGGCGGTCGGCGAGGGCATCTCCGAGCATGTCGAAGGGCGTGCCGGAGAAAATTCACGACGCCAGTCGGCCTGAAGGATGCGCGGCATCGATACGAATCTCCTGCTAAGAGCGGTTCTGGACGACGATCCCTCCCAGTCGTCAAAAGCCAAGGCATTTCTGGCAACTCTCACCCTCGAAGAACCAGGTTACGTTTCTCTGGCTGTCGCTCTTGAATTCCATTGGGTTCTTAAGACCCGATATCGAATTCCGCCGAAGACGATCGCCACGATCTTCACGCGTCTGCTGGCGGCTTCGACGATAGAGTTTGCGGAACTCGACACTCTGCTGGAAGCCTTGCATCGGTCGACCACGCTGAATGCTGATTTCGCCGATGCGGTCATCGCGGGTCTTGCACGACGCGCCGGCTGCGATGCGACCCTGACCTTCGACAAGAAGGCCGCCAGGGGCATCCCTGAAATGGAACTGCTTTCATGAGCGACGCGACCCGTATCATCTCGCCCGACCCGCGCGGTGAGGATGCCGACGTGACGCTCCGGCCGCAGCGGCTCGACGACTTCGTCGGCCAGTCGGCGGCGCGAGCCAATCTGAAGATCTTCATCGAGGCCGCGAAGTCTCGCGGCGAGGCGTTGGATCACGTGCTTTTCGTCGGGCCGCCGGGGCTCGGCAAGACGACGCTGGCGCAAATCATGTCGAAGGAGCTCGGCGTCAATTTCCGTTCGACCTCAGGCCCGGTTATCGCAAAGGCCGGCGATCTCGCCGCGCTTCTGACCAATCTCGAAGAGCGCGACGTCCTGTTCATTGACGAGATTCACCGCCTCAGCCCCGCCGTCGAGGAAATCCTCTATCCGGCGATGGAGGATTTCCAGCTCGATCTGATCATCGGCGAGGGGCCGGCAGCGCGCTCGGTCAAGATCGATCTGTCGAAGTTCACGCTGGTCGCCGCCACCACCCGCCTCGGGCTCCTCACCAATCCGCTGCGCGACCGCTTCGGCATTCCCGTGCGGCTGAATTTCTACACGGTCGAGGAGTTGCGGCAGATCGTCGTTCGAGGCGCACGGCTGATGGGACTGGCAATGAACGAGGCCGGTGCGACGGAGATCGCGCGACGCTCGCGCGGCACCCCCCGGATCGCGGGGCGTCTGCTGCGACGCGTGCGCGATTTCGCCGACGTGGCCGGGGCAGCGGAGGTCGATCGGGTCGTCGCCGACGCGGCGCTGACCCGGCTCGAGGTCGATAGTCTCGGTCTCGACCAGCTCGACCGGCGCTATCTTGATCTCATCGCATTGAATTTCGGTGGCGGCCCCGTCGGCATCGAGACGATCGCTGCGGCGCTGTCGGAGCCGCGCGACGCGATCGAGGACATCGTCGAGCCCTACCTTCTTCAGCAAGGATTTCTTCAACGCACGCCGCGGGGCCGGCTGCTGACACAGCACGCCTTTCGCCATCTTGGTGTGGCTGTTCCCACGAGCTATCAAGGTCTGCAGGCGAGCCTGTTCGAAGAGGGCGGTCCCGACGAACTCGGCTGACACGGCAATCCGACGTTCTATGGATGCTATCGCGGCCATCTCGACACCGGCCGTCGAGGTTGTGGCTGATCTGGCAACCCGTGTTCAGTTGGCTGCGTTGGAGCCATCCGCCTTGCGCCCGAGCGGCACCGCGGACTCGGCCTGGATCTTGGCACGCAGGCGCGGGTGGTTAAGCCGATCGTCGAGGCGGCGGCCGGCGGCCTCGACAGCTTTCAGCGAGGCGCCGGTGAGATTTTCACGGGCGATCTCGATCAGCGCATTCTTCTGGTGACGAAGGGCCTCGAACTCGTCGACATGGCGACACGATGGAGCGATCTGGCCGAGGATTCCGATGAGATGCGAGCCAGCGATCATGTCGGCGGCCGCATACTGCCGAAGATGCCCAAACGTGTATTCGAGATAGGCGGCGAAGCTCACCGGCTCCACGATCACCCGCAGCTTGCCCTTCTTGTCCACGCGCAACGGATCGGGACGCTGGCCTCCGGCCATCTGCGAAAAGGCCGCCGCCAGCCAGTCCAGACAGGTGACTGCGGTAAAGGGATCGTTGACCCCGGGCGACAGCGCGCGCGCTGCGATCTCGACCAACTCGTCGAACAGGAAGAGAAGATCCTGGGACACGTTGCGTGTGTTGCCGAGCGCGATGGCGGACAGAAGAGCGTCGCGCGCTTCCTGCGACAGGCGCTCTTTCGGCCACGCGTCAAAAAGGACGTGCCCGGGATGGGCGAAGGTGCCGGGCCGGCAGTTCATTCGCACGACGATGTCGTGATGTTCGGCCGCATCCATCAATGTCGTATAGTCGACGACCTGAATGTAGCCGCTGCGGGTGGATTCGATTTCGCCATAGCCGGGCTCGGCGTCGCGATCGACCGCGTCGCTCTTGAAGCAAGCGGGAACCTGCCATTCGGCGCTTCCTCGGTCTGTGTCCGGTGAGACGTCCTTCGCTGTGTGACCGAGAGATCTGGGGAACCTTGTGTCGATATGGCCCACCAGCGCCTTGCCGATATCGGCGATGACATTGGAGATGTGAATGTTCGACGGGACGTGATGGATGAAGAAGATCAAGACGCCGATCGAGCAAATGGCGAGGAGGATCGCGCCGAACACAGCGAGATTGGGCACAAACATGTCGGCGAAGCCGTCCATTGTGGCGCCATCGCGTACGCTGCGCAGAACGATCATCGAATAGACGAAGGTGGCAACGAAGGTGCCGAGCGTCACCTGGTTACCGCGGTTGTTCATGAAATTGGTCAGGAGTCGCGGACCGTAGCTGCCCGAGGCGAAGACCACCGTTGCCATCGTGACCGAGAACACCGTGCCGGCGACCCCGATCATCGAACCACCGATTGCCGACAGGATGGCCCGCGCGCCGTCCGGCTGGGCCGCGTAGAGAAAGGGGTTGCTGCCGAAGGCGCTGGGCGGAACGTGCAGGTCGATCTGGATGAGCACCAGTGAGAGGACGGCGGCCAGGACGGCCATGATCGAAGGGATGAACCAGTAGCTGGCGCTGACACGCTGGTAGAATTGGTCGATGAGGGCGCGCATGAGGGCTTTCAGGTTTGGCTGGGCGGGACGTGATGCGGACGGGCGGACCGAAACGCAAGGTCCCTGTTGCACCTAAGCGGAAAGGCCGGAGGCGCAAGGTAAGCCACGGTGTCATTCGTTCTTCGCAATTGCATTGCGTCGGGTGGCGGTCCATTCGGTCTGTGTGAAAGCCGGCCGGATGGTGCGGCTATCGGGCCAGCGTTGGCATCCATGGCGCAGGCCGTGAGTGTTTCACGAGACCGGGGCGACGATCATGGACAGCGGACTGGCCGGGCGGCTGACCGAGGATGGTGGGCACGAGCTCAAGATCAGGGTCTATTTCGAAGACACCGATTTCTCCGGCGTCGTCTATCACGCGCGCTACCTGCATTTTCTGGAGCGCGGCCGCTCCGATTACCTGCGCCTGCACGGCATCGGACACCGCGAGTTGATGTCGGGATCGATGGGCGCACCGATGGCTTTTGCCGTGCGCCACATGGAGATCGACTTTCTGAGACCGGCGCGAATCGACGATGTGTTGACCGTTTCGACGAAGACCACGCTTCTTGGCGGCGCACGGGTGCTGCTTGCACAGCGCATCAACCTTCGCGATCTCGAACTCGTGACCGCGAAGGTGAAAGTCGC
>JBBSUS010000335.1:0-4011 GCA_038234195.1 Hyphomicrobiales bacterium
CGACCGAATAGCCGTAGGTGGTAAAGCTCGATGTCTTGGGGCCGTCGGGGTAGTAATTGTCCATGAAGGCGCTCCAATCCTTCACGGCCGGATCGTCCTTGAACTGGTCGTCGAGCGGATCCTTTAAATAGCCGACAGAGACGTAGCCCTTGGAGGCCGCCTCGCCGGCCGGCTTGAGCACCTGGGCAATCGAATTGGCGACCTGATTGACGATCTTGACCTTCGGGTCCCAACCCTGGCTGGCCGCCGCCTTGATCGCCTGGGCGGCGAATTTTGGCGTCGCCAGCACCAGGAAGGCATCGGCGCCGGAGGCCTTGAGGTTGACGACCTGACTGTCGACGGTCGGGTCCGAGGTCTCGTAGGGCTCCTCGGCGACGACCGAGACGTCGGAGCCTTCGAGGGCTTTCTTCAGCGCACCGGTGATATCCTGGCCGTAATCGTCGTTCTGGTAGAGGATGGCGACCTTGGAGCCGGGATGCTCGCTCTTCAGGAATTCGGCATAGACACGGGCCTCGGCGCCGTAATTCGGCTGCCAGCCCATGGTCCAGGGGAAGTCCTTGTAGTCGCCCATCGCGGTTGCGCCCGTCGCGACGAAGAGTTGCGGCACCTCCCGGCCGTTCATGTAGTTGCGGATCGCCATGTTGTTGGCGGTGCCGAGCGGCTGGAAGACGAAGGCGACGCCGTCCTGCTCGACGAGGCGGCGGGCGCCGGCTACAGCCTTGGGCGGCGAATAGCCGTCGTCGACGATCGTGTAGTCGACCTTGCGGCCGTTGATGCCGCCCTTTTCGTTAACCATCTTGAAATAGGCCGCGATCGTCTTGGTGATCGTGGCATAGGCCGAGGCGGGCCCGGAGAGCGGCGCCAGATTGCCGATCTTGATCTGATCCTTGGTGATGCCCGGCATGTCCTGCGCCGAGGCATCGCTGAGGCTCAAGGCGAGCGCGGTGCTCAAGGTCAGGGCGGCGATGAGTTTGATGGGCATGGTCGATCCTCCCGATCGTTACTGGTTCAGGTCTTTGAAGCGTTGCGGCGCCAGGCCCCGATGCGGCGCACGAGGCCGGCCGCGCCCGTCGGTGCGAGATAGATGACGGCAATGAGGATGGCGCCGTAGATCGCGCCGGCCGCGCCCGTCGAGACGTGCTCGGCGACGATCGGCACGTAGAGAATGAACAGGCCGCCGACGAGCGATCCGAGGATCGACCCGGTGCCGCCGACCACCATGCCGACGAAGAAGCCGATCGCCAGGACGAGGGTGAAGCTGTCCGGCGCGACGAAGCCGACGACGACCGCCGAGAGCGCGCCGCCGATGCCGGCGAACATTGCCGACAGCCCGAAGGTCACCGTCTTGTAGAGCCGCGTATCGACGCCCATCGCACTGGCGGCGATCGGATTGTCGCGAATCGCCCGCATGGCCCGACCGGAGCGTGAATTGACGAGATTGCGGGCGGCGAGCGCGCACAGGACCGCGATCACCAGCACGATGAAGTAGAGCCACTGGTCGCCGGACAGTGGCAGGCCGAACGGCGCCTTGTAGGGCTTGTCGACGAGCAACCCGCCGACGCCGTTGGTCCAGGGCGCCAGCGGCGAGCTCTTGAGGATTGTCGGTGTGGCGACGGCCAGGGCGAAGGTCGCAAGCGCCAGATAGATGCCTTCGAGGCGCAGGGCCGGAAAACCGAACAGGAAGCCGAAGCCGAAGGCGACGAGAGCAGCGACAGGCAGCGTCAGCAGCCAATGCATCCCAAACGTCCCGACGCAGATTGCGGTGACATAGGCGCCGATCGCGAAGAAGGCGGAGTGGCCGAGGGAGAACTGTCCGTTGATGCCGGTCAGGAGATTGAGGCCGAGGATGGCGATGGCGAAGATCAGCGCCTCGGTCAGCTGAAAGGTCGTGAAGCCTGAGACGAGGAAGGGCAGCGCGACCGCGATCAGAAGGCCGATCCCGGCCAATGCCAGTTTCGCGGCGGAGAACGCCGGCTTCCGTTGGGCCGTCTTGATCGAGAAGACAGCGTCCTTCTCCGGGTTCGCGGAATTGTCATCGGGGCGTTGCAAGGACGCACCGACGGGCGGATTTCCCTTGCCCATCGTCAGACCCTCTGCACGAGGCGGCGGCCGAAAAGGCCGGTCGGCCTGAACATCAGGACCGCGATGATCAACGCGAGCGCGATGGCGAGCTTCAGTTCGCGGCCGAGATCGCCGAGATAGGTGCCGGCGAGATTCTCGACGACGCCGATCGTCAGCCCTCCGACGACGGCACCCAACGGGCTCGTCAAACCACCCAGCACGGCGCCGGCGAAGGCGTAGATCAGGATCGTCAGCATCATGTTCGGCTCGAGGAAGACGATCGGGGCGACCAGCATGCCGGCCACCGAGCCGATGGCCGCGGCCATGCCCCAGCCGAGAGCCGTCGTCCAGCCGGTGCGGATGCCGACGAGCTGCGCCGATTCCGGATTTTCGGCAGCGGCCCGCATGGCAAGCCCCATGCGGGTGAAGCGAAAGAAGCCGTAAAGCAGGAGGAGGACGATCACCGTCACCGCCATCATGCCTGCGTCATGCGCCGACAATAGCCCGTTGCCGAGCACCGAGCCGGTGCCGAACGGGCTCGGGAACGTCTTGATTTCCCAATCCCAGATGAAGCCTGCCATCGCGTTGAAGATGGTGAAGAGAGCGATGAACATCACCACGTGGGTCAGTACCGGCGCGTTGGCGATCGGCTTGAAGGCGATGCGCTCCAGAAGGGCTCCGCCGACGAAGGAGACGATCACCGTGATCGCGAAGGCGGCCCAATAGGGAAATCCCCACTGGAGCAGTTGCCAGGCGATGAAGGTTGAGAACATCGCCATCTCGCCCTGGGCGAAATTGAGGTGATGGATCGCCTGGAAGATCATGACGATGGCCAGCGCGACGAGGGCATAGATGCCGCCGGTGGCCAGACCCGCCAGAACCTGGCTGAGGAGAAGATCCATCGTCAGTAACCCAGATAGGCGCGGCGCACGCTCTCATCGGCCGCGATGTCGGCGGCGGGACCGGAACGCACGATGCGACCGGTTTCGAGGAGATAGGCCTCATCGGCCATCTCGAGCGCCAGGGCCGCGTTCTGCTCGACCAGCAGCATGGACAGGTTTTCCTCCGCGCGCAGACGCTTCAGGATCTCGAACATCTCGGCAACGATCAGCGGTGCAAGGCCGAAGGACGGCTCGTCGAGCAGCATCAGCTTCGGCCTCAGCATCAGGGCGCGAGAGACGGCGAGCATCTGCTGCTCTCCCCCCGACAGCGTGCCGGCCTGCTGGGTTCGGCGATCCTTCAGCTTGGGGAAATAGTGAAAACAGCGCTCGATGTCGGCCGCGATGCCCTTGTCGTTCGGCCTTGTGATGGCGCCGAGCCGAAGGTTTTCCTCGACGGTCATGCCGGTGAAGGTGCCTCGCCCCTCCGGTACGTGGGCAACCCCGGCCCGCGCGATGGATTCGGTCGAGGCGCCGGCGATGGAGTGGCCGGCGAGCGTGATCGTGCCATCGGTGCGCACCATCCCGCAGATGGCACGCAGGGTCGTGGTCTTGCCGGCGCCGTTGGCGCCGAGCAGCGTCGTCACACCGCCCGCCTCGATCGCGAATGCAATGCCATCCAGCGCCTGGGTCGAGCCATAGAAGGCGGAAAGATTTTCGACGGACAGCAGCATCGTCATGACGATGCCATCCGGTGCGCCGGGACCGTTTCGCCAGCAGGCACCGCGGATGCCGAGGCCTTTGGCGCGGGCTTTGATTTCGGACCGCCGCCGAGATAGGCGCGGATCACTTCAGGGTGCTCGCGCACTTCAGCCGGGGTGCCATCGGCGATCTTGCGGCCGAAATCTAGCGCCACGACCCGGTCGCAGACTCCCATGACGAGGTTCATGTGGTGTTCGACCAGCAGGATCGTCACACCGGTCTCGTCGCGAATGCGGCGGATGAGGCGGCCGAGATCGGCGACATCGCCGTGGTTGAGACCGCCGGCCGGCTCGTCGAGGAGAAGCAACCG
>JBBSUS010000336.1:0-4003 GCA_038234195.1 Hyphomicrobiales bacterium
CGGGCTTGCGCCGTTGCCGCCGGCGGCAACGGCTTCTTCTGTAGCCGGTGCTTCTTCGGTGGGGGCGGTCGCCTTCGCGGCAGTTTCACTTTCGGCGACGTCGCTGCCGTCGGATTTGATCGCAGCCGCTGCATCCTGGTTGGGCGTTCCGCCCGATCCCGCGAAGCCGAAGGCGGAGCTGTCTTCGACCGCAGACACGCAGCCCTGAAGCATAAAGGTGCTGGCCAACAGCGCGGCGGTGCTGACGAGTATGCGAAGGCGCACGGTACCGCGAAAGCCGTTTCGTTCCGTCAAACCTGACCCCTCACGCAACGCGACGGCTCTCACACCGTCGACGAGGACATCATTCAGGCAACGCAAAGGAAAGGCTGCCCCCCAAACGCTTCGAACCCTGGTCCCCACCAGCCGTGCGACGATATCCAGCACGGTCTCGAAACATTTCTTAACAAATTCTCATCTTGGCGCATATGGCCAGATTGCGGCGACAGAAAGACTGCGAACGTCATCGGTCCGAGTTCCGTCGCCGCATGTCATGGCATTTACCAGCTGCCGGTGTTTTCCATCGAGGCCCAAGGCTCGGCCGGTTCCTTCGCACCGTCCTTCTGCAGGAGTTCGAACGAGATGTTGTCGGGCGACTTGACGAAGGCCATGTGGCCGTCGCGAGGCGGGCGGTTGATCGTAACGCCGGCGTCCATCAGCGACTGGCAAGTGGCGTAGATGTCGTCCACCTCGAAAGCGAGGTGACCGAAATTGCGACCGCTCTCATATTTTTCCGGATCCCAATTGTAGGTGAGCTCCATCAGTGGGGCCTTGGTCTCCTTGGCGTCGGGCAAATCGTTCACAGCGGCCAGAAAGATCAGCGTGAAGCGGCCCTTTTCGCTTTCTATACGGCGGGTTTCGACCATCCCCATCTTGTTGACGTAGAAATCCAGCGACTGGTCGATGTCGCTGACACGGACCATGGTGTGGAGATAGCGCATGGTTGAAGCCTCCTGTTGCGTTGGCCGTCAGGATAGGGCCGACGGCGCGCGGGCCAAGGCCGAAGGCGTTCAGCGATGGCCTGGCGCCATCTTTTCGAACACGCGATCGGCTTCTGGCTCCGGGCGAAGGCTGGCGCACGCGACCGGCGTTGGCGCAGGCGATTTCGTAAAACGAAAACCGTGCCTTCGCCGGTGATGGCTGCCCGTCGCTTCCCAAAGGGAATTGGCTGCCTTCTTTCTTTTGGTGGATATCGCAGACTTCATGCGTCCGTTTCAACGTGAACGCTCTTGCCGTCATCGGCAGCGTTGATACTAATATGCGTCATAGCGATTCGGTTTGGCGTAGAGGCGGGACCCCGAATGCCGGAGAAGCCCTCTGTAGGTAATTTCGAGGCGGGTGAGTCGCTGATCGGCACGGACGTCGATTTGTCGGTGATCTCTGGGCACATCAAATGGTTCGATGTCTCCAAGGGCTTCGGCTTCATCGTCCCGGACGATGGCGGTGCCGACGTGATGTTGCACGTGACGTGTCTGCGTCGGGACGGCTTTTCGACGGCAATGGAAGGCGCGCGCCTGGTCTGCGAGGTTCATCAGGGAGAGCGCGGACTGCAGGCGTTTCGCGTCCTGTCGATGGATGCCTCGACCGCCGTTCACCCTTCGCAGATGCCGCCGCCGCGCACGCATGTGACGGTGACGCCCAGCAGCGAACTCGTGCCGGCGACGGTCAAATGGTTCAACCGGACCAAAGGCTACGGTTTCCTGACGGCCGGGGACGACGAGGACATCTTCATCCACATGGAGACCCTTCGACGCTACGGTATGAGCGAGCTTCGGCCTGGCCAGGAGGTGCTGGTGCGCTTCGGTCAAGGCAGCAAGGGACGGATGGCAGCCGAGATTCATCCGGAAAGCGGCCCGACGCCGTCCCTGTCACACTGACGCTCAGGGGTTTCTCGTTCGATTGCAAGCGTTTGCACGCTGTGGCAACCTGACGGCGTTTCGAGTGCGGGAGCGATGCTTTGCGGAAAAAGGTGATCGGCGGAGCGGTGGCGGTGGTCGCGCTCCTGATGGCCTACATGGCGATGGCGGGAAGCGAAAAGACAACCGCAATCCTCACCACGGCGTCGGGCCCGCACGACATCTCCGTCGAGCTTGCGCAGACCCCGCAGCAGCGTGAGACGGGATTGATGAACCGGACCTCGATGCCGGCGGATTCCGGGATGCTGTTTCGCTTCGACGAAACGCGCGAGGTTCAGATGTGGATGAAGAACACGCTGATTCCGCTCGACATGCTGTTCATGGATGACGCCGGCAAGGTCATCCACATCAAGACCAATGCCCAGCCCTTGTCGCTGGACATCATCCCCTCCGGCGGCCCGGTGCGATACGTCCTGGAACTGAACGGCGGCGCTGCGGCGCGTTATGGCACAGCCGTCGGTGATAAGCTGACGCATCCGGCCATCGAAAACGCCGAATAGGCCTCAGCGCCCGACCTTTCCTGCCGCCGGCTTGCCGTTACCTTTCGGCGGGCAATGCCCCCGGCTGGTCTGTTTCGAGAAAGCGATGTCCATGCGATCCAGTCTGGCTCTCGGCGGTGTCTTTACCTGTCTCGTCGCGCTGTCCGGATGTGTCGGTGGAGGTTACGCCTTTTCCGACACCTACCAAGGCGTGATCACCGAAGACCCAACTCCGGTCGCTGCGCGCGAGCGTCAAGATGATCGCGAGGAACCCCGAATGAAGCGCGAACGATACGTCCGCCATCACCGTTCGATCGGCTATGTTTACGACTCCCGAGGCTGACCGGAGTCTCCGATCGGCCGAGATGTTTCGACATCCAGGCCCGATCTGAGGCGATACGTCGTTCTGCTTTCGACTTGAGGACGCATCTGAGCGAGGGGTTGGTTGGCTGCGCGGCATCGAATGCTGCCGCTCTGAACGTCCGCGTCCCCGTGGATCGTCGTAGCCCGACTTATTGCGCCGCGCCCGTTTGCGTCGAACTCGGCAAATTGTCGGTCGGCGGCGCGGCGGGAATGGTCGATACCGAGGTTCTTCGATCGTAGATGAACAGTGCAACCAGCGCGGCGACCACCACGACGACCAGCAGCACCACGCGCGGAGCCCGGCTGGCTCTCGATTTCGAAGGATACCGTTCTTCGGGGTCCATAGCGCCTCCTTCTGCAGTTCCGCTGCACCGATCCGGCGTGGAACGCGGCTGTTGAGTGATCGATCCGGAAAACCCGGTGTGCCCAACCAACCCATTCGCCGACGATCCGTTGCCACGCAGGTCCGATCCGCTCAAACTCCTTGACTTCACGAGCCGTCGCCGTCAAACCCCATTTGTCGACTGGATCGTTGGTGTCCGGAGCGTAGCGCAGCCTGGTAGCGCATCTGGTTTGGGACCAGAGGGTCGCAGGTTCGAATCCTGCCGCTCCGACCAATCCCAGGCATCACGAAGAGACGGGCTGGGCCCGAACGTTCGCCGCGAGGGAAGAATGGTTGCGCGAATCTATCGCCCCGCAAAGACCGCCATGCAATCGGGCAAGGCCAAGACCCGGGAATGGGTTCTCGTCTACGAGCCTGAAGAAGCCAAGCAGGTCGAGCCGCTCATGGGCTATACCTCGTCCGGCGACATGCAATCGCAAATCCGGCTGAACTTCGATACGAAAGAGCAGGCGATCGACTACGCCGAGCGCAACGACATCGCGTTCCGGGTCGAAGAGGTCAAGGAAAGTCGCCGCTTCAAGGTCGCCTATTCCGACAACTTTCGCTACGATCGTCGTCAGCCCTGGACCCATTGAAGACCGGCGTTCCCGCGCCGTTCGTTCATCGCGCCGTCACCGGATTGCCGGTCGCCATATGGCCCCGTAGCTCAGAGGATAGAGCACCGGCCTTCTAAGCCGATGGTCGCAGGTTCGAATCCTGCCGGGGTCACCAGGAATTCGATTTCCCTTCGTCGAGATGTCGATGTGCGGAGCATGAAGCTTCGTGCATGGCTTTTGCCCGCGCATTATCGACGTCGGGCCGGA
>JBBSUS010000337.1:0-4000 GCA_038234195.1 Hyphomicrobiales bacterium
ACCTGACCATCGTCAATCCGTTTCAGAAGGGTTTGCTGCTGGCCCGCGTCGAGGCTGCGAAAGCCGCTACCAAAATGTTTCCAAGCTTCACCGTCGATTCCGGCGAGTCCCCGGGGCCATGCTTCGCGCATCGCCAGAACGTCGGCGTAGCGCGTGCCGCTGCTCTGATTGTCGAACAACATGGCATCGATGAACGCCTCAACCGGAATACGCCGGTCGTCCGTGCGTTCCGGTTGCGGCAGAATGCAGTCGATGATCGCCTGAAGGAGATCGTACTGGTCAGCGTCGAGGAAGCGGCGTGGCGGCACGTTGTTCAGCCGGTCGGCCACGACACGTCGGGTCTGATCGTTGAAGGAGGGTGTGTCCCACTTCTCCAGCACGTCGTAGGTGGGATAGGGGGTCCGGAACGGTGACCCGGCACCAGGCTCAGACCGATTTCCAGTATCAGTCATTGCGTGCCTCCGTTGCTGCGCGACTCGAGAAGCTCAAGAGAGGCAAAGCCCATCAGAGCGATGCCGGTCAAGCTCGGCGGGGCGGCGATCGGCGGCCCCTGAAACAGGTTCTGCGTCCAGTTTCGGAAGCCTCCCATGTTTCGGCTGACGCCATAGGCATGCAGTCCGGACCCAATGAGGCCGAGCGCGGTTGTCGTTGCCAAAGCACGTCCTGCCGATCGACTGCTTTGGCGAGTTGGCTCCAGGCAAGCACGCAGCATGCCGGCTCCTGTCAGCGGAACAGCGATGATGGGGGCATACATGAGCTTGTTGTGAAAGGCCCCGCGGAAGTGGAGCAGGCCGACCTCCGCCGTCAAACCGAACAAGCCGGCAGCCGTCAGCAGACCAAGCCCTCGTCCAGCGCGATGCCGATGATTACCGGGGATGTTTAGATCGTGCCGTTCCGCCCGCTCGGCCGCCAATGCTCCCATTCCAGCAGCGCCGGCCAGTGCCAGCGCGCCGGGCGCACCGAACGGAGCGCGATAAAACAGGTTGTTGAAGGATAGGCCGCCAGGCCGCGACAAGATATTCTTGATGTGAAATCCGGTGCCAAAGAGTCCCGTGGTGATCGCGCCTCCGAACACCATCGCCTTGAAGCCCGCGAACCGAATTGTCAGCGCTGTCGCTACCGCCGTTGCAAGGGTGACGGCCGCGGCGGTGGGGGCGACGAACATCGCTGGTTTTTTGTAGTTGCCGCGAAAATGCTCCATCGCGCTGTCGGCCAAAACGCTTGCCGCCAATAGGGCGGCACCAGACGCTGCCAGGCGAGACGCATGAGACGGTCGAGCACCGTCGCGGTGACCGAAAACCAGGCCGAGTGCAGAGGCACCAATCAGGCCGGCGCCCGTCAGTGCCAACAGTATTCCGCTCGATACGGGCGGCTGGTCCACTTTGCGAGCCGGCCTCGCATCCAGAAGGGCTGCCGTCTGGGTATCAAGAGAGTGGCTGGTCAGTTGTTGTGAACTTGCCTTTGAACTCATGCTGCACCTGCCTGTCTGCTTTCACCCATTCATAGTGGTTCAAGACGGTCGGTCGTCCAGACCGAAAAAGATAGCCGCGCCCATTAAAATTTCGTCATGTCAAGGTGTTTTCTCGCAATCTTCTGGACCTGCGACAATCGGCTCGCAGGTACACGATGAGAAGCCGCAGCGCTGGTTCGTTCTGCCGCCTGCGACCGGCAAGCTGGACAGCCTCCTTGGCAATCCGGCGCAATGCGAAGGAGAACCATCATGTCTAAGACCGTCGGCGATTTCGTCCTGCAGCGCATGAAAGCGTGGGGTGTCCAGCGCATCTTCGGTTTTCCCGGTGACGGTATCGCCGGGCTGGTCGCGGCTCTCGGCCGCGACGATGGCGAGGACGCGCTGGATTTCGTTCAGGTGCGACATGAGGAGAGTGCGGCGTTCATGGCCTGCGCTCATGCCAAATTCACCGGCGAAGTCGGCGTCTGCATCGCAACGTCCGGCCCCGGCGCGATCCATCTTCTGAACGGTCTCTACGACGCCAAGCTCGACCATCAGCCGGTCGTCGCAATCGTCGGGCAGCAGGCGCGTGCGGCGATCGGTGGCAACTATCAGCAGGAGGTCGACCTGCAGGTCCTCTTCAAGGACGTCGCGAGTGAATATGTCGAGACTTGCATGTCGCCGGTGCAGGTTCGTCATCTGGTCGACCGGGCCTTCCGGATCTCCAAATCACGGCGAACCGTCACCTGCATCATACTTCCCAACGATGTCCAAGAGGCATCGGCGGTCGAGGAGGCTCCGCACGCCCACGGCACCGTTCACACGTCCACGGCCTACAGCGAGCCCAAGGTCGAACCGGCAAAGGCTGATCTCGAACGGGCGGCCGAGGTTTTGAATGCCGGAAAAAAGGTCGGCATCCTTGTCGGTGCCGGTGCGATCGGTGCCGCCGACGAGGTGTCGAAAGTCGCCAACATCCTCGGCGCCGGGGTTGCCAAGGCTTTACTCGGCAAGGCGGCGCTCGCCGACGATCTCCCTTTCGTTACAGGCTCCATCGGCCTTTTGGGAACCGAACCGTCCGACTGGATGATGCAGCATTGTGATACGCTGTTCATGATCGGATCGCGCTTTCCCTATTCCGAATTCCTTCCAAAGACCGGGCAGGCGCGAGGCGTCCAGATCGATCTCGATCCGACGATGCTGTCGATCCGCTATCCTATGGATGTGGCGCTTTGCGGCGATACGGCTGTAACTCTCAATGCGCTCATTCCGCTTCTGAAGAGGAAGGACGACGCATCCTGGCGTAACGACATCGAAAAGCGGGTCGCACGGTGGTGGAGCGAGGAAGAAGATCGGGCGATGAAGAGCGCCAATCCGGTCAATCCCGAACGCGTGTTCTGGGAACTTTCGTCGCGACTGCCTGAAAACGCGATCATCTCGGCCGATTCCGGCTCGAGCGCCAACTGGTACGCGCGCGCCCTGAAGTTCCGACCCGGCATGAAAGGCTCGCTGTCGGGAACGCTCGCCACCATGTGCCCCGGTCTGCCCTACGCGACTGCGGCGAAATTTGCCTTCCCCGACCGGGTGCCGATCGCCTTTATCGGCGACGGCGCCATGCAGATGCTCGGCATCACGGATCTGATCACCGTCGCCAAATACTGGCGCGAGTGGCTCGATCCGAGGTTCGTCGTCTGCGTCCTGTCGAACAAGGACCTCAATCAGGTGACCTGGGAGCTGCGCGCCATGGCCGACTCGCCGCGCGTGCCGAAGACACAGGACGTTCCGCCGATGTCCTATGCAGGCTACGCCGAACTCCTGGGCCTGAAGGGCATAACGGTCGATCAGCCCGATCAGGTCGGCGCCGCCTGGGATGAAGCGCTGCGCGCCGATCGCCCTTGCGTGATCGATGCTCATGTCGATCCCGACACCCCGACGCTGCCGCCGCACATCACCTTCTCGCAGGCGAAATCCTACGCAGAGGCATTGGCAAAGGGTGACCCCGAAGCGGGAGGGATCGTGAAGCAGACTCTCAAGCGCGTCTTTTCGTAAGGGTGGTGGCGATGGCAGTCGACAGCGCAGCGCTGGTCAAAAGAGTTGGCGTTCGCGTCTTTACCGTACCGACCGACGCGCCAGAATCCGACGGGACGCTGAAATGGAATTCCACGACGATGGTGCTGGTTTCCATTGAAGCTGGCGGCATGACCGGAATAGGTTACAGCTACACCGATGCGTCGGCCGCACATCTGATCGCGGGAAAGCTTGCCGAGGTCGTCGAAGGCCGTGATGCGTTCGATATCCCGGCCGTCTGGGACGCCATGATGGTGTCGATCCGCAATCTGGGTCAGTCGGGATTGGCCGCCACCGCAGTTTCGGCTGTCGACAACGCGCTCTGGGACTTGAAGGGAAAGCTTCTCGATCTGCCGGTGGCGCAGCTTCTGGGGCGAGCGCGAGATCAAATCGCGGTCTACGGTTCGGGCGGCTTCACGTCCTACAATGACCGGCAGCTGGCCGAGCAGCTTGGCGGTTGGGCGGATAGCGGAATGTTTGCCGTCA
>JBBSUS010000338.1:0-3979 GCA_038234195.1 Hyphomicrobiales bacterium
TCGTGCAAGGGGGCTATCGCACGGGCAACGAAACCGAAAACCAGGGGATGGTCGGCGGGTTCGGCTCGGATCGCACGCAGGCGAACCCGCTGGACTACGCCCAGAAGAACATCCTCGCCAAGATTCGCCAGCATGTCGGCGAAGGACAGGTCTACGGTCTGACCGGCGAGATCTACGATCGCTCCGATGATATCGATACGATGACGTCGGCGCCTTCGACCTATCGGCCGGGTTCCGCGTTCACCGACGAGGTGCAGCGCCGTGAACGGGTCTCTGCAAGCTACGAGCTGACACCCGATGCGGGCGCCTGGCTCGACGGTGCCGATGCCGTCGTCTACTGGCAGCGACAGGAGCTCTCCAGCGACTTTCGCGGCGTTCGTGTGGCCACACCGCTCGGCGATTATTCCCGACGGACCGACCGCGACGAGACGACCTTCGGTGCCATTGGAAGCGCTTTGAAATCCTTCGATCTCGGCTCCACCGTTCACAATGTGAGCGTCGGCGGCGAGATCGGCGGGAATCGCTCGAGCCAGTTTTCGAGCGGCCAGGACAGCTGTCCTCCTGGCCCTTACAGTTTCCGCTATTTCTACGGTTGCAGCTTCCTGCACACCAACCAGGCCGACATGCCCAAGGTCGATGGATTGACCATGGGACTGTTCATCCAGGACGAGATCGTCTTCAGCGATCGACTGCGGCTGACGCCGGGCGTTCGCTTCGACTATTACGAGCAGAATCCGCAGGATACGCCAGGTTTCCTGGACAATCCGACGGTAACCGCACTGCCCGGGTCTTCCAGCGACAATGCCGTATCACCGAAGCTGCGCGCCGAATGGGACGCGTTCGAGGGCGTGACCGTCTACGGGCAATATGCCCGTGGCTTTCGCGCGCCGACGGCCAGCGAACTCTACCTGAGCTACGGCGGTCCGGGCACCTATCTGCGTCTGGGGAACGCCGAACTCGAATCCGAGACCAGCGACGGCTTCGAGGCCGGTCTTCGCCTCGGCGACGACCGCCTCGGCGGCACCGTTTCCGGCTTCTACAATCGATACCAGAACTTCATCGACACGGTCTCGGTCGATCCTGCGGCGGTTGGCGTTGGACGGGGAGCCTATCCCCTGGGAATCAGCCGTTACATCAACCGCGAAAGCGTCGAAATCTACGGCGTCGAAGCGACGGCGCGGTGGCAGATCACCGAGAGCTGGCATTCGACCGCATCGTTTGCATCCTATGTCGGGCGCGACCGCGAGACCGACGAGTATCTGAACTCGATCCCGGCAATGAAGGGCATCTTTAATGTGGGCTATGGGACCGGTGTCTGGGGCGCCGATCTTTACCTGACGGCCGTAGCAGCCAGGGACGACGTGGAAAACGATCTCTCGAAGACCCCTAGCTACGGCCTCGTCGACGTGACCGGCTGGTGGAAGCCCACTCAGTTGGAAGGCATGAAGCTGACCGCCGGCCTCTACAACGTCTTCGACAAAACCTATTACGACGCCCTCGATATTCCCGACAGCGCGACCCAGCCGAAGGAATTTTACAGCGAGACGGGGCGCTCCTTGAAGGCGACGCTGACCTATCAGTTCTGAAAAGCGGCGCTTCTCGCGCAGCACGCATCCCGCACGTCAGAATTGCGGCTGCCCGGCACTCCGCAACAAAGTGGAAGGCCGGGCAAAGCGTCAGGTCGACACGCGTCGTGCGGCCGAGCCGCCCTGCGGTTGAGGCCCCACCCGGCTGCATCTCATTCCATCTCAACAGCGAAAAGGATATATCGCGCATGTACATCGCCATGAATCGCTTTAAGGTCGCCAAGGACCGATTGCAGGAATTCGAGACGTCCTGGAAATCGAGACGCTCGAATCTCGTCGGGCTGTCCGGCTTCATCGAGTTCCATATGCTCAAGGGCGCCGACCACGCCGACCATGTGCTCTACGCGTCCCACACCGTGTGGGCAGACAAAAGCGCCTTCGAAGCCTGGACCCACTCGGAGGCGTTCCGGCTTTCCCATGCCAAGGCCGGCGACGGCGCCTCGAAATCCTATCTCGGCCATCCGGAATTCGAGGGCTTCGAGGTCTTCCAACACATCGCCGCCTGAACCGAAATCCGTCCCTTCGGGGCGGTCCATCGCATAGCCTCGGCTATCGGAGCAGCAAGGCGAAGCGGGATGCCGGCGATGTCCTGCATCGCGCTTCGCCTTTGGCTTTATGTTGCGCAAAAATTGGATATCGTCTGCGGCCTTCGCATGCGGGAACGCCCATCGTTCTCGCCCGATCGCACAATCTGGCGACGATGAGGAAATTCGGCGCGCCTTCCCAAAAACGCCAATCCGAAACGACTCCCTCGACCGCCATTGAAGCGCCCGACGGTCCCTTGATGTCACTGGAGCGGCAGCTTCAGGCAGACCGCACGGCAACAGGCGACCCGCCGCCACCGGCACGAAACGATCCCGGGAATGCGGTCGTGGCGCCCCGCGAAAGTCGGAATCACCGACGACAGCACGCCGTGACGCAAAGCCTATTCGAACCGGATCGGCACCGTCAGCGAAGCGCCTCGGCCGCCTGGCGGCGCCGGAAACGGGCTGGCGCGCCTGACCAGCGCGATCGCGGCATTGTCGAGCATCGCGCCCGCCGAATGGGTGATGCGGGCCGAAGCGACGCGGCCGTTGCTGTCCATGACGAAGGCGATCGAGACCGTTCCCGAACCGCCTCCCGCCGGCGTGCGCTTCGATCGGTTGAGCCTTGCCTGCACGGCGTTCTGCCACCGCGTCTGTGCTGCCTTCGAAGCAGCATCCCCCTGGGAAGCCTGGCCGGTCAAGCCGCCTTGCGAGGCGACTGAAGGTGGCGAGGCCGGCCGCGCCTTGCGCGTTTCGCGGCGATCCGACCGTTCCGCGCGCTTGGCCTCTTCGCGGCGCTCCTGTCGCTCAGCCCGCTGCCGAAGTTGCCTGCGGTCGGAGCGCTCCCGACGATCCTCGCGCATGGCTTCAAGCACTGCTGGTGGGGTCGGCGGCCGAAACGTCGGCACGGGCACTGCGACTTCATCCTCGGGAGGCGCTTCCGGTTCGAGGGTCTCGACTGGAGCCGCGACGGGTATCGTCGCTTCCGGGACGTCGGGTTCGGCCCGCGGAGACTCATGTTCGGCGATATCGGGCTCCAGCGCCACGCTCTCCGGGGGCAGAGTCTCAGCTTCCGGTTTGGGTTGGAGGTCGGGCAGTACCGCTGGCGGCTCGCCTGCTTCCGGTACCGGTTCCGGCTGAGGTTCGGGCGTTTCTTCCGACGCCGGCAGGATCGCGGCAGCCTCGGGTGATGTCACCGGTGGGGCCATGTCGATCAGGATCGGCGCGGCCTGCGCACCCTGAGGCAGAGCCGACGGTTGCTGCGCAAGCAAAACCCAGCCAGCGGCACCATGGACACCGAGAACCAGACTGGCGGCGAGCGTCCAGCGCAATGTCGCGCCGAGATGGCTGCGCCGTTCGGCCTTGAAGGTCTCGTTGTCGCCGGTGGATGCGTTGGAGCCCGCATCGTCTGCCGCGCCCAGACGTGAGGCGGATGGCGAACGGCTCATGGTGTTGGGGGCGTCCCATTGCCCCGTGCTTCGTCGGCTGGTGCTTGACCGGCAAGCGCCGCCGTGGCGGGGGGCGTTGCCGCCGCCGTGTCTTCCAGGCCGACAAGCCCGATCTTCAGGTAGCCGGCCGAACGCAGCGCGTTCATGACGCCCATCAGTTCGCCGTAGGCCACTGCGCCATCGGCCCGCAGCAAAATCCGCTCGTTGCGGTTACCACCGGTCGCGTCGTCGAGCGAAGCTCCCAAAGCCGTTCGGTCGACCGGGTCTTCGCCAAGCGCCAAGGTCAGGTCGTCCTGTACCGTCAGATAGACGGGCTCGCCGGGTCGCTCTTGCGGTTCGGCGTTCGAGACCGGCAGATCCACCGGGACGTCGACCGTCGAGAGCGGCGCTGCGACCATGAAGATGATCAACAGCACCAGCA
>JBBSUS010000339.1:0-3973 GCA_038234195.1 Hyphomicrobiales bacterium
CCTTCTACTATCCGTTCTGGACCGATGCGGGCATCGTCGACTTCGTCTCCGCCGCCGTGGAAAGGGCAGAACGCGACGCACCCCCGGTCGATCTCCTCCTCTACCATATTCCGCAGTTTTCGCGCGTGCCCTACTGCCCCGAACTCGTCCACATGATGATCGAAAGGTTCGGCGATCGGATCGTCGGCATGAAGGATTCGAGCGGCAACCGCGATCATGGCGTGATGCTGGCCACCGAATTCCCGCAGCTCGCGATCTTTACCGGTGACGACCGGGTTTTGCCGGATCTGATGCGGGCAGGCGGCGCCGGGATCATCGGCGGGATGCCCAACCTTTTTGCCCGCGATCTGGGCGAAGTGGTCCGCGACCCCGACAGCGCTGCGGCCCGGGATGTCAGCATCAAGGCCGCGCGCCGGATCGAGGTCCTCGACGGCAATGGCGGGCTTGCCGCCATCAAGGCGGCGCTGGCGATCTATAACGACGATCCGGCGCTCGCGCAGGTCCTGCCGCCGCTGCGCCCTCTCGACGAGGGGACGGCTCAAAAGGTCGTCGAACTTGTCGCCGAGACAGGTTTCACCTATGCCCACGCAGGCAGATCTTAGGCCAGCAAGGGGTGAGTGCATGGCAGCCGCGCGCGCAAGGGCGGAGACGGATCAGCCCACTGCAGGCAAGCATGTAGCCTATGGCAGGTTTCAGTCGGCGCTGCTGTCGGGGGCCCTGCAATCGGGTCAGTTCGTCTCGCAGCGCACGCTGGTCGATATGCTGCATCTGTCCATCGGCGCGCTGCGGGAGCTTCTGCCCCGGCTGGAGACGGAGGGTCTTCTGACCGTCCTGCCGCAGCGCGGGATTCAGATCACCACCGTCGATCTGCCGATGATCCGCGATGCGTTCCAACTGCGGACGGCTCTGGAGCGCGAAGCCGTGATCGCCTGCATCAGGCACATGTCCGATGCCGACATCGCGCTGCAACGATCCCTGCACCTCGAGCGGCTGGCCGAATGGCAATCCAACCCGTCGGATGCATTTCTGAGCGAGTGCCAGGAGATCGACACTGCGTTTCACCAGACGCTGATGGAAACGACGCGCAATCAGCTTTTAATTCAGGCCAATGCCGTGAATGCCATCCGCATCCGGCTGATCAAGCGCGACCGTATCAGCCTCTCGCGCACCAATTTCGAGGCGGCGTTCCACGACCATCTGCGCATCATCGACACGATTGCCGCGCGTGACCGAGAGGCGGGCACGGCGGCCATCGAGGATCACATCCGCAATTCGCTACAGAATGCGATCGGGGACTAGCGGCGCCATGGCGTTTGCCGCGGCACCCGTTCTCATTGCGAAAGGTCGGTGACGAAGATCTGGTTCCAGGCCTTGTTACCCGTCTTAACCGTTCGCTGATACGCGATCGAATTGCCGTCAGGCGCAAATACGGCCGCAAGAGGCAGAACCGGCTGATCCTTGTTTTCAGGTGCCACTTCCCACGTCTTACCGCTGGCAACGTCCGTGATCTGAACGCCGTTGTTCCCCGCATAGGCTATCAGATTGCCGCTCGGGCTCCACGTGAATGTGGACTGGACATCAAAGGCATTCGTCGTGACCTGGCTGATGTCTCCGCCGTTAGGCGACACGGTGTAGATCTGGACCACGCCGCCGTCATCCTTCATCAGGAAGGCGAGCTTCGTGCCATCCGGCGAGGATCGCACCCAGAAGCGCGGTCCCTGAACGCCGGGATTCTTGCGTTCGGCGGTGTGGGTCAGACGGCGCTGCACAGTGCCTTTCGGTGGCAGCGGACGCGTCGTCTCGGTGCCTTGCAACGGGCCGTCGGCCGGCGCTACGGTCACATCCTCCGGCAAGTCGGCGATGAAGACCTCGGTCAGCTTCTTGCCGTCGCTGTCCACCGTATCGCCAAGGAAGGCGACGGCATGGCGCTGCTTCGTGCCGTCCGCCTTCACGTAGCCGTCCTTGCCGACCCAGCCTTCCTCGTAGGCGCGGTTGACCTCGTCCGAGCCAGGCTTCGGCGTGTTCACGGTCCGCGTTGCGAGAACCGTGAAGGTCGTTCCGTCGCGATTGCGGATGCTATCGTGATCGACCGTCACCGACATTCCGGGAACGCTGATGCCGACATTGCGCTGGTCGATGTCATGGTCGCCCGTGGCACCGAGTGCGTCGAGCACCGCATCCTGATAGGTGAAACTCAGCCATTTGCCGTCAGGCTCGTAGATATGAACATGGCTGCCGCCGCGCAAAGCGCCTGGCGTGTAGGGCGGCGTGACGTCGCGTGCGTCGAGATTGATTCCGGCGCCGGGATCGCTTTCCTTCACGATCATGCCGGCGCGGTGCGGGCCGCCGTAGGACCAGTCCTTTGTCGGGTTCTCCGGCCCATGGATGAAGACGACGGAGTTCTGCGCCGGATTGTATGTGACGACTCCGACGAAGGCGCCGTTCTTCGAAGTATAGAGGGCCTCGATCTGGCCGGTCTTCACGTTGACCCGATTGATGACCGGGCTGTCGAATTGTGCGCCCTCGGTGTCGGACCGCTCGTCGAACACGATCCAATGGCCGTCCGGAGAGAAGACGTTGGCATTGGTCAGGATGTGACCGGTCGCGGCATTGGTGATCTGCCGTTCCTTGCCGCTCCAGTCCTGAGCCGCTGCCGAGGCTGCGCAGAGAATGGCAAGTGAAACGCCGCCGACGAAACTCACTGTGTTCATTTTTTCCCCCTGCTTAATTGCCCGATGCGCCGCAAACTGATAGGATCAGTTATGATTGAGTAAATCTATTTGTGAGTCAACACGGATGTTTTAATGGGTGTTCGATCGAGGACGGCACACCCGGCACGTGCTTTCATCTGGCCTGTGCTTGGTCCGGCAACGGAAGACGTCGAAACATGAGCAATGAGCGCGACACGGCGGGCGATCTCGAGCAGCCCCTGCGCGATCAGGCCTACAGCCAGTTCACTCGCAAATTGCTGGCCCAGCAGTTCCGCCCCGGCCAGTTCATCTCGCAGCGCGAGTTGGTCGAGGGAACGGGCCTTCCCTTGGGGGCGATCCGGGAAATCCTGCCGCGACTGGAAGCCGAGGGGCTCCTCAGAACCATTCCCCGTCGCGGCATGCAGGTGGCGCCGATCGACTTGAACCTGATCCGCGAAGCGTTTCAGTTCAGGCTCTTCATGGAAAGGGAGGCGGTGGCGCTGTTCGCCGCGCAAGCTCCTGAGGCTGAGACCGCCCGACTTCGACGCGCGCATGAGGAAATTCTGGAGCTGGCCCGGACGGCGAAAAGCAGCCCCACAATCGATGCGAAGGCGCAGGCCGTCGACTGGAACCTGCACGACACGATCATCACGGCGACCGACAATTCGATCCTTGCGAAGGCCTATCTCGTCAATTCGGTCAAGATCCGCCTCATCCATCAGGAGCGTTTCCGCATCGCCGGACGGATCGAAACAGCTATGACCGAGCATCTTGACATCATTGCCGCATTCGAAGCGCGCGACCCCCAGGCAGCCGTTCTGGCGATCACCCGACATATCGAGAATGCGCGCCGCATCGCGCTCGACCTGTAACCCCAAAGGAGTACCCCGCATGAAGCGTGGTGGCATCATCAACGACCAGCTTTCGCGCGCGATCGCCGCCATGGGTCATGGCGATCTCATGATGATCGTCGATGCGGGCTTTCCGATCCCGAAAGACGCAGAGCGGATCGATCTTTCCATCATCGCGGGTGAACCCAGCCTCGATCTCGTCTACCGCGCCATTTCGGCCGAGCTGATCGTCGAAAAGATCCATTTCGCCGAAGAGGTGCCGATCCATAATCTGCCGATGTTCGAGACCCTGAAACGCTGGTTCGACGAACGCGATTTCGAACCGGTGGCGCACGAAAGCCTGCTTGGCGATTTCGCCCGTCGCGCGAAGACCATCGTTCGGACCGGTGCGCACGATCCGTGGGGCAATATCGCGCTGCGATCGGGCGTGGA
>JBBSUS010000340.1:0-3963 GCA_038234195.1 Hyphomicrobiales bacterium
AATCGAGACACTTGGGCGAAATGGCCAAAGCACCGCCTCAAACCGGCTTGCGCACCGTCCGCCATCGCGCACGTCGGACGTCACGATTCTGCCGCAGAGTCGCTTTGCCGCAAGGATTCTTGATGCCCGGCACATCGCTACTGGCAACGTCGGCAACGCGGCTCAAAAAAACCGCGAGCCTGAGCGAAAAAAGTTCGTGGCGACCCTCCGACCGCAATTTCGCCGCTCGGATTTTGCATTCGAACCCGTCCGCGCCTAGACGAAGGTCGAACCGAACGCCCCGCTGCCAGACGGCGTCCGTGACCGGAGCCACCGACCATCGGTCACCGAACGCGACAATCCGGCACGCACCGGCTCCCGAGCGCCGCGCGCAAACCAGTTTCGAGCCCCGAACGAGGAGGCGCCCCATGATCAACAGCCTCGATTTGCCGAAGACGCCCGCGCAAACCCGCGTCGTGGTCGCCATGTCCGGCGGCGTCGATTCCTCCGTCGCGGCAGCAATCCTCAAGGACGAAGGCTACGACGTCGTCGGCATCACCCTGCAGCTCTACGATGCAGGCACCGGCCCACGGCGCGCCGGCGCCTGTTGCGCCGGACAGGACATCCACGACGCCCGCCGGGTCGCCGAGACGATCGGCATCCCCCATTACGTGCTCGATTACGAGGAACGGTTCCGCAAGGCGGTCATCGATCCCTTCGCCGACAGCTATCTGGCCGGCGAGACGCCGATTCCGTGCGTGGCCTGCAACCAGACCGTCAAGTTCCGCGATCTGCTGGCAACGGCAAAAGATCTCGGCGCCGATGCGCTGGCCACCGGGCACTACATCGAAAGCCGCCGCAACGGCGACCGGCGCAGTCTCTTTCGTCCGGCAGACCTCGACCGCGACCAGAGCTACTTCCTCTATGGTACGACCCGCGAACAGCTCGACTATCTGCGCTTTCCGCTTGGCCGGCTGACAAAGCCCGAGGCAAGAGCCCTCGCCGAGCGCTACGAACTCGAGATCGCCGCCAAGCCCGACAGCCAGGACATCTGCTTCGTGTCGAAGGGCCGCTACAGCGACGTGATCGCCAAGCTGCGCCCCGAGGCCGGACGGCCGGGCGACATCGTCCATGTCGACGGCCGCACGCTCGGCCGTCATGACGGCATCATGCATTTCACCGTGGGCCAGCGCCGCGGCATCGGCATTGCGGCAGCCGAGCCGCTCTATGTCGTTGCGCTCGATCCGGCGACCGCAACCGTCACGATTGGCCCCAGGGAAGCTTTGGCAACGAGCCATCTGACGCTTCGCGACGTCAACTGGCTCGCCCGGACGCCGCCGGAAGCCTACGCCGCGAGCCGCACCGACCTCTTCGTCAAGCTGCGCTCCACCCGCCCGCCCGCCCCGGCCCGCATCGTGGCCGACGATGGATCAGGGCGCGGCGGAGCCGGCTGGCAGGTCGAACTCCTGTCGGGCGAGGATGGCGTCGCCCGCGGCCAGGCCTGCGTCTTTTATTCAGGCGAAGGGGCCGGCGCAGAAGTCCTCGGCGGCGGCATCATCGCCGCAACGACCCGCGCCGCAAGCGCTGGAACCGCGCCGGTGCGCGTACCCGCCCAGGCAACGGGCTGATTCTTCGCCGGCAGCCATCGCCTACCGGATATGACGAGTCTCGCCGCGCCCGTGCAGGACGCAGTTGGCGGCGCGCGCTACGCTTTCAGCGGCGAGGCGGTCGCCAGGATGCGCACCGTCTCCACCGCCTCGTCGGAGCCCGAATGCGGCTCGCGTCGACTGACAATGCAATCGAGGAAGTGCCGCAGTTCGCGGTCGAGCGGCAATCCGGGCTCGGTCGCCAGGAACTCGGCAGGGGCGTTCGAGAATCCGAAATTTTCGCCGTCGCGCCAGACCTTGTGACCATAGAACGCCAGCTTCTCGCCCTCGGGCGCCAGGTCGTCGAAGGTCAGCATCCCCTGCGTCCCGATCACCGAGAACCGCCGGTCGCGATAGGGCGACACGCGCGAAACATGGATTTCCGCCCCGATACCATTAGCAAATCCCAGGACGATATCCGCGCTGTCTGTCTCGTCCGAAAGGACGGTGCGACGGTTGCACGCGATGGTCTCAGGATGCCTACCGGCCAGTTCCAGCACCATGGAAAGATCATGCGGCGCCAGATCCCAGACGGCGTGCATGCCGAGAAAGCGCCCCAGCCCCATACGGTTTGAGATCAGCTGCCGCACTGCGCCGATGCGGCCGGAGGCCACCTCCGCGCAGAGCTGCTCGAACACCGGGTGGAATTTCAGCACATGCCCGACCATCAACAGCCGGCCGGCCGCCTTTGCAGCCCGCGCGGTGTCTTCCGCATCGGCCGGATCGAGCGCGATCGGCTTTTCGATCAGCACGTCCTTTCCCGCCGCGAACGCCGCACGCGCCACGGGCCCGTGCGCCTGCGCCGGCAGCGCCAGCACCAGCGCGTCGATCTCGCTCGAAGCGATCGCGTCCTTCGGCGTCAGCGCCTGGACGCCGAACCGTTCGGCAAATCCCGCCGCGCGCGAAACGTCATGGTCGGCCACGGCCACGAGCGCGCCGATCTCGGCAAGCGTGCGGACATGGTTCTGGCCCCATTGGCCGCAACCGATGACGGCGATCTTCGGATACATCGCAGGTTCCTTCGCAAGTTTCGCCCTGCCCTAGCCGATCGGACGTCAAACCGAAATGCCCCATGCTCCCCACCAAGGCTCGACGAGCTGCCAGGCCCACCTTGCGAGCCAACACCTCAAGGCCGGTCATTCAGGCCAAACGGGACGCGAGACGATCAAGCCGGCCCGCCAAAGCCCATTGACACGAATCGCCGCCCGCCCCTATATCGCCGCGACCCAATCGGTCGCCCTGGCAAAGGGCTGTGGCGGGGTAGCTCAGCTGGTTAGAGCAGCGGAATCATAATCCGCGTGTCGGGGGTTCAAGTCCCTCTCCCGCTACCAAATTTGCCCTGCAACCCATGGCTTTCGAAAAACTCGGTCGAAATTGGCGCGGACACGTGGGCGTCAGATCGTGGGCGTTCCACCGGCCCGCTGACCACACTATCCGTTCGAGGGTTGAGCGCGCGCCGCATCGCGCGTCAGGCGACGTTCCCGGAACTGGCTCCATTGCTGGTCGGCGAGAACCCCGATGATGATGACGCCGCCCATGACGGAGAAATTGAGCGAAGACGGAATGCCGAGCAGGTTGACGAGGTTCTGCAGTTCCTGCAGCAGGATCACCCCGAGGATGGCGCCAATGATCGATCCTTCGCCACCCTTCAGCGAAAACCCACCAAGCACAGCCGCCGCGATGGCATAGAGCTCGTAGAAGTTGCCCTGCGTCGAGGGAGAGATCGAGCGCGTGTACATGGCAAAGTAAATCGCCGAGATGACCGTCAGCACCTGACAGATCACATAGGCCCCGATGATCACGCGGTCGGTCTTGATGCCGGAGAAGCGGGCCGCTTCCTCGTTCTTGCCCACCGCATAGAGGTGGCGACCGTAGACGGAGCGGTGCACAAGGATCCAGATCACCGCGGCGGTGATCATCAGCGCGATGAACGAATTCGGCACACCGAAGCTGCGACCCGAGGCAATGGCTTCGAGGGTTGGAAAGCTCTGGCCGAAGCCGAAGCCAGCGGTCGCGTCCTTGGTGTAGAACCGGGCGATCCCGCGATAGATGAGCAGGCCACAAAGGGTGACGATGAAGGGCTGCATCTTGAGCTTGGTGATCAGGATGCCATGCAACAGGCCCGCGACCACTCCCAGCACCAGCATCAGCGCAACCGCGATCGGCCAGGGAACATTCTGGTTCGCGATGAGGTCGACGAACAGCACGCCAGCCAGCGCAATCATCGAGCCGACAGACACTTCGATTCCACCCGTGAGGATGACCACCGCCTGGCCGAGCGCTGCAAAACCGAACATGCCGACGAGATTGGCCGTATTGGCGATATTGATCGGCAGCA
>JBBSUS010000341.1:0-3936 GCA_038234195.1 Hyphomicrobiales bacterium
CGCCGGGCGATCGAGGCGAAGGCGCCGACGCGATCATGGACGGCCAGGCGGATGTAGTAGCCGCCCTCATGGGCGCGCATCTTGGCGCGCTTGTAAGGCACCAGTTTGGAAGCCGGCAGCCCGAGGGTCGGGGGAACGACCCCGCCGGCGACGTCCATGATGTCCGAAAGCACCGCCGAGGCTGTCGCATCACCGCCCGCGCCCGGGCCGGCGAGCAGGATCGAGCCGAGAAGATCGGTATCGACGGCGACGGCGTTGGTGACACCATCGATCTGGGCGAGCGCCGAACTGGCGGGAATCATCGTCGGATGAACACGCTGTTCGATGCCGGTGTCCGTTCGCATCGCGACGGCCAGGAGCTTGATGCGATAGCCGAGTTCTGCCGCGGCCTGGATGTCGTCATTGGTGATCGCCGAGATTCCCTCGATGAACACCGAATCGAGATCGATCTCGCAGCCGAAGGCCAGCGAGGTCAGGATCGCCAGCTTGTTGGCGGCGTCGAAACCGCCGATGTCAAAAGTCGGGTCGGCTTCCGCATATCCAAGAGCCTGGGCGTCGGCGAGACAGGCGTCGAAGGAAATGCCCTCGCGCTCCATGCGTGTCAGCATGTAGTTGCAGGTGCCGTTGAGGATGCCATAGACGCGACTGACGGAATTGCCCGACAGACCCTCGCGCATGGTCTTGATGATCGGGATGCCACCGGCGACCGCCGCTTCGAAGAGGATCGCGGTGTTCTTGCGAGCCGCAAGCCTGGCAAGCGCCACGCCATGATGGGCCAGAAGTGCCTTGTTGGCCGTTACGACGGGCAGGCCTCGTGTGAGCGCCGCCTTCACGCTCTCATGTGCGGCGCCTTCGGATCCACCAACCAGTTCGACGAAGACGTCGATGTCGCCCTTCGTCGCCAATTGCACCGGATCATCGAACCAAGATGCGTTCGACATGTCGAAACCGCGGTCGCGAGCGCGGTCGCGGGCCGAAACTGCAGCGACGGTCACCGCGCGTCCGCTGCGGTTGGCCAGCGTCTCGGCCTTTGTCTCGATCAGCCGCGCAAGGCTCGATCCTACGGTTCCGAGCCCGGCGATGCCGAGCCGCAATGGGCTGTTCATGGCGACCTTGTCGTTGTGTTCGTCGAATTTCGCGGCCGCCAGCCCAAGGTCGGTCGAGTTCCGACCGTCTGTAATGGCTAGCGCGCGTTCGCTGCGGCGACCTTCTGCCCGGCTTGGCGCTCTGGTGCAAGGAAACGCTTTATGTTGCGCGCCGCCTGACGGATGCGGTGCTCGTTCTCGACGAGCGCGATGCGCACGAAGTCGTCACCGTGCTCGCCGAAGCCAATGCCCGGCGCGACGGCGACATCCGCTTCTTCGATCAGGAGCTTGGAGAACTCCAGGGAACCAAGATGCTTGTATGCGTCCGGGATCGGTGCCCAGGCGAACATTGTCGAGGACGGCGGCGGCACATCCCAACCCGCTCGCGCGAAACTGTCGACGAGGACATCACGTCTCTTGCGATAGACGGCCCGCACTTCCTCGATCGGCCCGTCACCGGCGTTGAGGGCGGCCGTCGCTGCAACCTGGATCGGCGTGAAAGCGCCGTAGTCGAGATAGGACTTCACCCGGGCGAGCGCGGCGAGCAGCCGCTCATTGCCGACCGCGAAGCCGATCCGCCAGCCTGGCATGGAGAAGGTCTTCGACATCGAGGTGAATTCCACCGCCACGTCCATCGCACCCTCGACCTGCAGGATTGAAGGCGGCGGTGCCCCGTCGAAATAGATCTCGGCATAGGCCAGATCGGAGAGGACGACGATCTCGTGGCGGCGGGCGAAGGCGACGATCTCACGGTAGAAATCGAGGTCCACCTCGCAGGCCGTCGGATTGGACGGGTAATTGAGAATGATCGCAATCGGCTTGGGGATAGAATGGCGCACCGCCCGGTCGATCGCCGCCATGAAGCCTGCATCAGGGGTGGCGGGAATGCCGCGAATGGTACCACCCGCCATGAGAAAGCCGAAGGCGTGGATCGGATAGGTCGGATTGGGACACAGCACAACGTCGCCCGGCGCGGTGATCGCCTGCGCCATGTTGGCGAAGCCCTCCTTGGAGCCGAGCGTCGCCACGACCTGGGTCGCGGGGTTCAGCGTCACGCCGAAGCGACGCTGATAATAACCGGCCTGGGCCTTGCGCAGGCCGGCAATGCCCTTCGAGGCCGAATAGCGGTGGGTGCGTGGATCGCGGATGACCTCGCACAATTTGTCGACGATGAATTGCGGCGTCGGCAGATCGGGATTGCCCATGCCGAGATCGATGATATCCGCGCCGCCCGCGCGGGCGGTCGCCTTCAGGCGATTGACCTCCTCGAAGACGTAGGGCGGCAGGCGGCGGACTTTGTGGAATTCTTCCATGGACTTCATACCCCCGGCGCTCTGCCGGTCGTGGATGGTTGCGAAAAACGACCTGATCTAACCGCTGGCCACCCGATGGTCATGTTGTCGGGGTCGATGGCCCAAGACGGAAATTTCAGGACGATCAGGTGCCGGATTCGATCTGCTTCAAGACGTCAGCGGGCGTCGGACGGGTTGGCTTTGCCGAATTTGGCTTTTTCGCCATTGCGGCCTCGACTTCGGCAGCCTGCTGCGTCCGCAAGGCTTCGGCACGTGCGATCTTCGCGTCGTAATCGGTGGCGCCCGAACTGGCGGATCGTTGCGCCGCAAGGCCATTGAAACGGCTGGAATCACTGGTGACTTCGGCGTCAGTCAATTGCGGGGCAGCAGTGCCGGGAAACGCGCCGAGCAGCGGATATCCGTCGTCCCCGAGGCGCTGCTTGGAAGCGACCGGTGCCGACGTTGCCAGGCGCTGCTCGCCAATCGACGTCTGGTCGTCCCCGAACATCGCCTGACAGCCCGCAACGGGGGCAATGACAGCGACGAGCGCGAGGACGCGGAGCGTGGACGACGAGAACATGGGCGTCGGGCCTTCTAGTATTGGCGAATTGCTTCATATCCCAGGCATGCTCGATTACAAAATGGCAATCGTGCGATTGTCGCGGCGACGGCCATCCTTCACAGTGATGGCGAGACGAACGTGATAGACGGCGCCAAACCCCCGAAGACTGGCAAGCAGCACGGGAACCGGGCGATCCTCTGGGAGGAGCAGAACATGGTTGCAAAACGGAAAGCGGCCGCGGGCGCCAAAGCGCCGAGCGGTCCGACTGCGTCCGCCACCAAGGCGTCCGTCGCGAAGGCCGGTCGCTCCAAGACCGCCAAGGCCAAGCAGGAAAGCGCGAAGCCGGAAAAACCGGAACATGTCGGGTCGAGGGCGGAACGCGTGAAGATGGAGAGCCCGAAGGCCGAGACCCCTTCCCCGCCTCCAGCCGACACCCCATCCTCCGACTTCACGATCCGCGATCCGGAGGTGTTCGCCCGCAACATGGCGCGGATGCTGGAGCATGTCGGCAAGGCTGCGGCGGCCTGGGTTGCGCCGCGCGAGGAGAAGGACTTCGTCGACAGCGCGCCGATGACCATGTCGGAGATGCTGGGCACCCTCTCCAAGGTTTCGGAGTACTGGCTGACCGACCCGTCGCGGGCGATCGAGGCGCAGACCAGCCTGTTTGCCGGCTATCTCGACGTCTGGAACCAGGACAATATCGACTCTTCCCAGAGCGCGCACGGGGCGGAAGCTCCCATCGAACTGGCCGGCCGTCTAACAAACGCAATGGAGAAGTTCGAGCAAACCTATGAGGGAGAGACCATCCTGCTCATCTCTCACGGCGACAGCCTCCGCTATCTACAGTTGGCGATGGCGGAGCGGGCCCTGACCGAACACCTCAAAATCAAGCTCTTCGGCAAGGCCGAGATAAGGCGACTCGAGGATCTGCCCGACGCTGAATGAAGCATGAAGCACGTTGATTTCGAGGAAATGTGTCGCAACACCGACTCGAAAC
>JBBSUS010000342.1:0-3918 GCA_038234195.1 Hyphomicrobiales bacterium
CCGAAAACGCCAGCGACGAAGGCGAGCCAAAGGGTAAAATAGGGCACCCAGCCGAAGCGATCGGCGCCCAACAGGGCGTGGCCGATCCGCTGTCCCATCTTGACGAGGCTGCCCGTCATGTAGGTGAGGCCGATGCTCACTTCGCCGCGCTTTTCGAAGACGTTGTTCTCCGCGCCCATCGCCATTGCCATCAGGGCAAGGGAACCGGCGGTCCATCCCCGCCACCCGAGGCCAGCGCTTGCAAACAGAAACACCGCGACGAGCAAAAGCACGGCCGAAGCGCTGCGGCGGCCGGATACTCTGGATATCAACGTGCCGACCGTCACGCCGAAGACGAAAGCGGCAATGAGCCCGCCCGCCACCAGGGCGTTTTCCGCATCCCGTGACACGCCGATGCCGAGCCGTGTGGAATTGCCGCTCATGAAGGAAACGAAGAAGCCGCCCGAGGCGACGAAGCCGCAGGCATCGACATAGCCTGCCAGGGCCGCCAGCAGCGCCGCAACAAACCGCGATTGGCCGTCGTGATGGATCATGGCATGCCCTTACGACCGCCCGGATGGGGCCTGCGAATCTTGGCCGTAGGCGTCCGGCATGATCGCAGACCGCCCAGACGATGAAAACGCTGCGAACCGCCTCACATCGTCAGGCCGCCATCGACCTTGAATTCCGCGCCGGTCACATAAGCGCACTCGTCGGACATCAGGAAGCAGGCGATGGCCGCCACATCTTCCGGCCGCCCAAGACGACCGAGGGGAACGGCTTTGGTGACGTTCTCCTTGTAGGTTTTCTGGGCTTCGGCCTCCATGCCGCCGCGGTCGTGGAAGTTGGTTTCCGTGAGGCCCGGCGTCACGACGTTGACCCGGATCTTCCTCGGCGCGAAATGGGAGGCGAGCGAGCGGGCGACTTGCCGGATCGCAGCCTTGGACGAGCCGTAAACGAGCACGTCCTCGCGCGGCGAGGCGGAAGTGCCTGACCCGACGAGGACGATCGACCCGCCGTCCTTCATCAGTCCGTCGAGCGCCTTGGCCTGCAGGATGGGGCCGCGGACGTTCAGGTCGTAGTGCTTGTCGAAGCCGGCAGCGTCGATGCCGTCGTGCTTGGAAAACGAGCCGTAGCCGGCGTTGAGAAAGGCGATGTCGAGGCTGCCGAAATGCTCTTTCACCAAGGCGGCAAGCTCACTGGCGCCGTCCGGGTCGGCGGCGTCGTTGGCGATGACGATCGCATCGGGAAGGGCGATCTTCGTGGCCTCGATGTGCTTGGGCGAGTGACCGGTGATCAGAAGCCTGCCACCCTCCTCAGTGAGGCGCATGGCGGTCGCAAGGCCGATTCCGCTCGTGCCGCCGGTGATCAGGATGGTCTTGCCGGTGAAGCGGGCCATGTCATTCTCCATCATTGAAGGCCTGGCCACTCAGTGCCGTCGCTATCTTGCGATGGCGGTCAGGAAGAGCGGGGCCGGGCCGGAATATCGTCGACGACGCAGATGGAGGAGAGGCCGGCAAGGTCCAGCCGCGCCGATGGCAATGCCGCGAACGCTGCGTTCGACCTTTGCGGGCCATGT
This sequence comes from Hyphomicrobiales bacterium, assembly GCA_038234195.1. GTDB lineage: Bacteria > Pseudomonadota > Alphaproteobacteria > Rhizobiales > Rhizobiaceae > Aurantimonas. Next base: position 1,559 of record JBBSUS010000342.1, read on the forward strand.
GCTGGGCAATGGGTCGGCGAGGTGGCTGCGTCGCTACGGTTGGCAACCGGTCGCGCCGTCCTGACCACGCAACGTGCCAGGCGCGTTCCGGCAGATCTGGGGTGACCATCGCACGGCAATCCCAGCGAGGTCGCGACGACATGAGACCTCTTTGTGGCGGCGAAGGACCCTCAGCCGTCGCAAGTGCCCTGGATCGCCACCTGCTCCTTCTTGTCGCCCCAGAAGATCGTCAGTGAGCCGACATATTTCAGGTTGTCCGGGGTCCCGGTCGCCTGGTGCAGGACGATGTTGACGTTGATCCGCGGCTCGCCGGCCGAACGCCAGACAGTGACGATGTCGCCGTCCTTGTTGGGGGCGGTCTTGCCCTTTTCGAGTTCGCGCACGAGGCCGTTGGCCATGACGTAGCCGCGTTCGATGCCGGCGGTCGTTCCCCCGCCGTTTTCGGTCATGGTCAGAAAGACGTAGGGCTCGACGTTGTTCTTCGTTTCGCCGGACTTGTCGGGATCGATGAACGCGCAGCGGCTGGCGATCGGAAACCAGTGCAGGAGACCGAGTTCGAGGCCGGTCGGCGTCTCTGTCGGTGCCGGTTGCGACTGACCGGGTTTGGAGGCGGCAAAGGGCGAGCTCTTGATCCCCGGCACACTCGCATCGGCCGCAGCAGGGTCTGGCGCCGCGTCCTGCGCAAACGCTCGTATTGCTCCGCTGCCGAGGCCCGAGCCGACGATGATCGCGGAGCTGAGCAGCATGGCGGCCAGCCGCGGCAGCAGCGAACGGCTTGCGACGATTGCGGGCCTTGTCCTCATCGATTCCGTGCCTCCCCTAGCGTCATCGGCGGTCGACTCCCGTGTCTCACAGAAAGCTCTGTGGGTCTATGTCGATCTGGATCTGCACAGAGCCGCGCGGCCTCTCGGCCGCCGCCAGCATCGTTCGCAGATAGGTCTGCATCGGGGCACGGCGCGAGCCTTGCAAAAGCAACCGGAATCGATGGCGGCCGCGCAAGACGGCGAGCGGCGCTTCGGCGGGCCCCAATATTTCGATGTCCGGATCGTCCGGAGCGGCCCGGCGCAGGGTCCGGCCGTAATCCTCCGCCTCCTTGCGGGAGTTGGCGGAGACGATGACGCTGGCGAGACGGCCGAAGGGCGGCAGTCCGCCGCGCTCGCGCTCGGCGATTTCGCGATCGTAGAAGCGGGTGGCCTCGCCGGAGGCGATCGCCTGCATGACGGGGTGTTCTGGCTGATAAGTCTGGATCAGTCCGCGGCTCTTGGCGCCGGTGCGGCCGGCTCGGCCCGTCACCTGATGCAACAGCTGGAAGGTGCGCTCGGCAGCGCGCGGATCACCATTGGACAGGCCGACATCGGCGTCGACGGCGCCCACCAAGGTCATTTTCGGGAAGTGATGGCCCTTGGCCACCAACTGGGTGCCGATGACGATGTCGGCCTCGCCGTCGGCAATGGCCTCAAGCTCGCGGCGCAGGCGTTTCGGGCCGCCGAGAAGGTCGGACGACAAAACGATCGTTCGCGCTTCGGGAAAATCGTCGAGCATCTCCTCGGCGATGCGCTCGACGCCCGGACCGCAGGCGACGAGGTGGTCGAGCGTGCCGCATTCCGGGCAGGCCTCGGGGCGGGCGACGGAGAAGCCGCAATGGTGGCATTGCAACTGGCCTCGAAGCCGGTGGTCGACGAGCCAAGTCGAACAATTGCCGCACTGGAAGCGGTGGCCGCAGACCCGGCAGAGCGTCAGCGGCGCATAGCCCCGGCGGTTGAGAAACAGCAGCGCTTGCTCGCCGCGCTCCACGGTCTGGCGAATGGCCGTCGACAGAATGGGTGAGACGAAGCGGCCACGTGGTGGCGGCGCATGCCGCATGTCGATGAGGTGAAGGCTCGGGAGCGCCGCCTCCTTGTAGCGACCGGTGAGCTTGACGTGAGCATAGCGGCCCATCTGGGCATTCACGCGGCTTTCAACCGACGGTGTCGCCGAAGCGAGAATCGCCGGAAAGCCGCCGATCGAGGCGCGCACCACCGCCATGTCGCGGGCGTTGTAGAAGGTGCGATCCTCCTGTTTGTAGGCCGGGTCGTGCTCCTCGTCGACGATGACGAGTCCGAGATTCTGAAACGGCAGGAACAGCGCCGAGCGCGCGCCGGCGACGACCTTGACGCGGCCCTCGGCCAGCTGTCGCCATGTCTTTTCGCGCTGACGGGGCGTGACGTCGGAATGCCACTGCGCCGGCTCGGCGCCGAAGCGGTGGTGGAACCGGTCGATGAAGCTCTGGGTGAGAGCAATTTCCGGAAGCAGGATCAGCACCTGACCGCCCTTTTCGAGGGCGGCGGCGACCGCTTCGAAATAGACCTCGGTCTTGCCCG
>JBBSUS010000343.1:0-3905 GCA_038234195.1 Hyphomicrobiales bacterium
CCGGCGCAATGACGACGACGTCCGGGCTCCGTTGTGACGTCTCAGGGGATCGCCGGCCGCGTCACGGCTGGCGGCCGGGCGGTCGAGGGCGGGCTCGCGCTCGATTGCGTGGCACCGGGTGGCGCAGGCATCGGGACGAGTGTTCGCTCTCCCACCTCCTGGCGCGGCGGGCTCGGCGCGTGACCCCAGACGCCGCGACCGGCCTTTTGCGCCCGCGCCTCGCGATCGGCATAGGGCCCGTCCGGCTTTGCCTTGGCCCAGCCGTTCTGGATCAGCCAGGCGCCGATGTCGCCACCGCCGACCGTGCATTCGGACGATTTCGTCTGCTCCTTCTCGACGAAATCGGTCGGGACCGTGCAGCGGATCGAGCGCGAGCGCAGAAAGGCGCGGAACGCCGTGCGGGCGCGCATGCCGCAGGGCCATGTCTCGTCGCCTTCGCCGCATTCCTGATCGAGTGGCAACGGTTCGATGCCCGGCAGGAGGATGGTGCCTTCGCCGATCTTCAGATGCGCCGTGTCGATGGCAACCGGACGCGGCAGCAACATCTGCCGGATCGCAGGAGGTCCGGCGTCTTCGGGTTTCGTTGCCGCTATTTTCGGTTCACGGGGCCTGCTCTCGGCGAGCGGCGAGGCCGGCGCCCATTGTTCACTGCGCGGTGCGATGCGCTTCAGGTTCGACAATTCGCGGGGGCCGCGGGTCATGCCGTCGGGCGTGACGTTGCGATCGGCGCGATTGGCCTGTGTCTTGGCGTCGAAAGCCGACTTCGTTTCGGCTGATGCCGCAGTGGAGTCGCGATTTTGAATGGCCTCGACAGATGGGGCACCTGCTGCGGACGACCCGCCCTCGTTCCAGGTGTCAGCCGTTCCGGCCGGGGTCGATGTCGGATGCACAGAGGCGCGGTCCGGCGCCGCGGCCTTCGAAGCGGCAAGCCCTGCCTGTTCCTGTGCGGGCGTTTGATCGGCCGGGTCAACCTTGGGTGCGACCGTAAGGACCATCCAGCCCAGACCGATCAGGGCCAGAGCGATGACCAGCGTGCGGATCACGAGGCGGGATGACGGCCGGTCCGGGCCGCGTGCCAGTCGCCGCCCGAGCGTTTCGAAGTGGTTCCGATCGGGTTGGCGCCGATCGTTCCCGCGCCGGTCACTGGCTCGCCCACAGGATGCGGGCCATCCATTCGATGTCCTCGACGGCGAATTGCCGATCGGGGAACTCGGGATTGACCGAGGCGAGTTCGATGGTGCGGCCGGTCTGGCGCTGCAGGATCTTCGCCATCACCTCGCCGCCGCGGGTGCGCACCACCACGCGGTCGCCGCGGCGAACCGAAGACGAGGGCGACACGATGACGACATCGCCGTCCCGGTAGAGCGGCATCATCGACTGGCCGGAGACCTCCAGCGCGTAGACCGCCTCGTCGGCGGTGGCGGGGAGGGTGATCTCGTCCCAGCCCTGGCCGACGGGGAAGCCGGCATCGTCGAAGAAGCCACCGCCACCCGCTTCGGCGAACCCCAGGAGCGGAACGTTGGAGGCGGCGCGTGCCGGCGTCAGACCCAGCGGCAGATCGCCGCGCATCAATGCCGTGAACTCGTCGATCGAGGAGTCGGTGGCCTGGATCACCTTGGCGATGGATTCGGTCGAGGGCCAGCGTGGGCGGCCGTCGCCGGCGTTGCGCTTGGACTTGTTGAAGGTCGTGGGATCGAGCCCGGCCTTGCGCGCCAGTCCGGACGGCGACAGCTTGTTGCGTGTCGCAAGGGCATCGATGGCCGCCCAGATTCGGTCGTGTGAGAACATCGCTCCGGAACTCGTCGCTCGGGCCAGATCAAGGTTAAGGAATAAATCCCTTGATTTTCTTAAATCGCCGAACGCGTCCTGTCCATCGCCAAATTGCCAGCATCCGGTGTTTTCCCCAAGGGCATCGGCTGCGAGGCGCCTGATCCTGTTCCATCGGTAACAGGTGGCCCTGGTGTCCTTGCAAGCTGGTGCATCGGCCGGTCACGCAGCGTCAGGCCGCCCCGTGACGCTTCAAAGCTTCGTGAGCGGAGCGAATCTCGTGCCCAAGCCGCCGCAATTGGGAACCCCGGCCAAAATGTGGCATTGATGCCCGACTGCGATGCATCATGGCTGCCACGGGCATGGCGCGTCGCGCCCATCCTGAACGAGGCTTTGCGCGCCGGTCGAACCCTTGGTTCGTGCGGTCGAGCGACCTGCAGAAAGCGACGAATGGCTCCGAGATTTGCAGCGCACACCGACGACGAGACGCGCCGACGCGCCAGCGAACCGGGACGCGGCCGCAGCGCCAACGGACCGTTCTCGATCCCGTGGAAGGGCTGGAAGGACATCTGTCTGCGTATCTATGCCTCGTTCTTCGAGGACCGCGTGATGCTGATTGCCGCCGGCGCGACCTTCTACCTGCTCCTCGCGCTGTTTCCGGCCTTCGCTGTCTTCGTCTCGTTCTACGGCTTCGTCGCCGATCCCTCGACGATCGCGGACCACATTGCCTTCGTCGGCCAGTTCCTGCCGCAGGCTGGCACCGAACTCCTGCAGTCGCAGCTCGACAATCTGGTGAAGGCCGATCCCGCCTCGCTTTCACTCGGCTTCGTGACCGGTATCCTGTTCGCCATGTGGAGCGCCAACAATGGCATCAAGACGCTCTTCGAGGCGATGAATATCGCCTATGGCGAGACCGAGAGCCGCGGCTTCATCAAGCTCAATCTCGTCGCCTTGTGCTTCACGCTGGGTGCGATCTTCGTCGGCATCGTGCTCATCGTGGCCGTCGGCGTCGTGCCGATCATCATGTCGGTGCTCGGGCTACAAAGCTTTTCCGATACGCTGATCGCGGCGCTGCGCTGGCCGGTGGTGTTCGCGCTCATCGTCGCGGCGATTGCGATGATCTACCGCTATGGCCCCAGCCGGAACCGGGCGAAATGGACGTGGGTGATGTTCGGCGCGGGGCTGTCGGCCCTCGTCTGGCTCGCCGCCTCGATCGGATTCTCCTGGTATCTCCAGAACTTCGCCAACTACAACGCCATGTACGGATCGCTCGGTGCGGTGATCGGCTTCATGATGTGGGTGTGGATTTCCTCGCTGATCTTCATCATCGGCGCCGAGATCAACGCCGAGATGGAGCACCAGACGGCGCTCGACACGACCGGACAGGACGCCAAGCCGATCGGCAAGCGCGGCGCGCGCGTTGCCGATACGCTGGGAAAGAGTTCCTCGCGCAAGACGCCCCATCCGACGGCGGAGAAAAAGGGCATGTTCGGCTGAGGAGGCGCTGCCCGTCGCGCAAGTCCGATCTGCTCGTGGCCTGAATTTCGGCATTTTCCGGCACGGTTGCGATGGCGACGATCAGCGGCTCACGCGCTGGTGCCGCAGGTTGGTGTTCCATGCGAAAGCCGTCGCAACGGTCGATCATCGTCGAGGCGAGCCGGCAGACGCGATTGCCGGTCATCCCGGGATGCAGCCATGCATCGGCGACGCTGGGCCGGCGTCGGTGAGCGCCTATTTTACCGAGTGTGGGGATGCACGCATGGGGCTGCGCCTGCGGGTTGATGAAATGACAGGGCGATGAGCGCCACCGATATCGAAGACAGGCCCGGTTCGATCGCGGCCGCCGACCATCGGAATGGCGTCAGCGAGCGGCTGAAGGCCGGGCTTGCCGCGGTCGGACTCGACCCGCAGCGCTTCATCTTTGCCGTCAACATCGCGCTCGCCGCGATCCTGGCTCTGTATTTCGCGTTCCTGGTCAACCTGCCGAACACATTCTGGGCGCTGCTGACCATTCCGCTTGTCATGAAGCAGCAGTCGGGCATGACGGTCTGGCGCTCGCTTGCCCGCTTCACCGGCACGATGATCGGAGCACTGGTTGGCCTCCTCTTCGTCTCGGTTTTCGCGCAGGACGGGCTGAC